>JAZRPI010000166.1:0-1804 GCA_045649165.1 Eubacteriales bacterium
GATTATATCCAATCTTTCAAAAAGGTACGATAGAAAGCTGATTTTTGACGATTTTTCTGCCGAGATAAGCGAAAATGGAATATATGCAATATGGGGCGAATCGGGAATCGGAAAAACAACCCTTTTACGCATAATTGCAGGACTTGATAAAAAATATTCAGGACATATTGAATACGGCAATATCAACAAAATTTCGTACGTATTCCAAGAGCCACGTTTGCTTGAAACTTCAACTGCACTCGAAAACGTTGCTCTGCCATTAGGCAACACAGAACAAGCGAGAGAAAGCGCAAAGCATTGGCTTGCTCAAGTAGGGCTTGAAAGTGAAATTAATACATATCCTGAAGAAATGTCAGGCGGCATGAAACAGCGTGTCGCTATCGCAAGATCTTTATGCTATGACGGCGATATTCTTCTTCTTGACGAAGCATTCAACGGCATTGATGAAAAAATGACAAAACAAATCATGGATATGGTTATTGAATACTCAAAAACCAAGCCTTGCATTGTCGTCAGTCACAACAAAGAGCATCTTGAATATCTTGGGTGCAAAATAATTGAACTGTAATAAAAAAGTTCCCCGACAAAATCGGGGAACTTTTTTTTATTCTGCATCGCCATACATAGGTGGCATTTTTCTCTTATGTTCGCTTACTCTGTGATAACGGTCGATAATCGCTTTGTCGTGGTCGCTTGCCTTACCCGTCATTATATATTCTTCAATTGCGGCATAAGTTACGCCCATTTCCATTTCGTCCGTCTGTCCTTCAAAAAGACCTGCCGACGGTGCTTTCTTTATTATTGATTTAGGCGCATTCAGATATTCAAGAAATTCATATACTTCAGAAACAGTCAAGTCTGCAATAGGGTTGAAGTCGCATGCCCCGTCTCCCCATTTTGTAAAATATCCCATATATCTTTCGCATCTGTTGCCCGTTCCTGCAACAATTCTGTTTTCCTGCGCGCCAATCGCATAAAGAGTCATCATACGAAGTCTTGGAGCTATATTTGTATCTGCACCTTTATTTAACGTCTGTTCTCCTGCAATAGCCTTAACAGCTGTCTTTTTTACTTCTGTCAAGTCAACAATTCTTGTTTCTATACCAAACTGTTCTGCAACAGCTAGCCCGTCCGTCATATCCTGTCCGAAATTAACCTTTGACGAGCAAGGCATAATAACACCTACTGTATTTTCACAAGCATATTTACAAAGTATCCCAACCAAAGCGCAGTCTTTGCCACCCGAATTACCGAAAATAATTCCGTCCGCGTGCGCTTCTGCAAGTTTATTCTTTATAAATTCAATTCTGTTTTTTAATTCAACTTCGTAATTTCTCATTTTTTCTGTCCTTTTATAAAATCTATACAACCATTTTACACTTCAAAAAACATAAAGTCAATAAGAAAAAGCCCAATCAGGCTTTTTTCTTTTTATTATTCACCTTGTGCAACAACGTTATTCTTACGGCAGATTATACTTGATAAAACACAGCATATACCATCGATACCCGCCATAAGCGCCCTACCATTCTTTACTGATTTTAAATTCTTTTTTTCTTATCATGTCAGTAAGCTCAAATATATCTTCGGGGTTTCTTTCAAACAGCATTGAACCACCGTATCTCGCGTTTAAATCGTGAGTATCCGATGCCGCTGTCTGCGGCAGGTCTGTCTGGTCGGCATAGTACTGCGCAAATATATTTCCCCTTGGGTCAAACTTGTTTGCCTTTTCATCCTGAGCGCCGTTATATACTTCAATTGCATCAACAAAGTCGGGATAAAGATGAAATCCCATACTTCTTTG
>JAZRPI010000167.1:0-1581 GCA_045649165.1 Eubacteriales bacterium
GGTCTGATTTCGTCCATTCTTCTTCCGTCAACACGCTTGCCGTCTTCAAGCAACCAACGACGTACAATCTTCTTCTGAATCTTGTAAATAAGTTCGCCGATGATTTCGGGCATTTCAGGATATTCTTCGCTGAACTTTTCTACGATAGCATCTGTGATAGGCTGCATTCTTTCGTCACGTACGTTCTTGTCGTCTGTGTCAAGAGCGAACATAACGTCTTTTTCGCAGAAATCAAATACCTTGTCGAACATATCGTGGTCGAATTCGCAAGAAGGATAGTCAAACTTGGGTTTGCCAACTTCTGCAACGATAGAATTGATGAAGTTACAAATATTCTTGATTTCTTCGTGAGCTGTCATAATAGCTTCAAACATTTTGTCGTCAGCTACTTCCTTAGCACCAGCTTCAATCATAACTACTTTGTTAAGGCTACCTGCAACTGTAAGTTCAAGGTCGCTCTTTTCTCTCTGTTCAACTGTGGGGTTGAGAATAATTTCACCGTCAACCAAGCCTACGAATACACCTGCGATAGGTCCGTTCCACGGAATATCAGAGATTGAAAGCGCAATAGAAGCGCCAATCATACCTGCGATTTCGGGGCTGTTGTCGTTGTCAACGCAAAGTACAGTAAGACTAAGGTTAACGTCGTTACGAAGGTCTTTGGGGAACAAAGGTCTGATAGGTCTGTCAATAACACGTGATGTCAAGATAGCCTTTTCAGAAGGTTTGCCTTCTCTCTTAAGGTAACCGCCGGGGATTCTACCAACGGCGTAGAGTCTTTCTTCAAAATCAACCGAAAGGGGCAAGAAGTCAATGCCGTCTCTGGGTTTTGCACTTGCTGTTGCAGTCGCAAGAATAACTGTGTCGCCAAAGCGAACCAAGCATGAGCCGTTTGCAAGGCCTGCCATTTTGCCTGTTTCAATTACAAGCTTTCTTCCTGACAATTCATACTCGAATGTCTTAAAATTCTCAAACATAATCTTCCTCCGTTTTTCTTCATACGGGCATAGGTTTTTAGCACTTAAATGCTTGTCCGAACATACAGATTTCAGGCAAATATTTAATTGCTAAAGCTCTATGCCATTTTGTTTATTTTATAAATTATAGGGCAGAACCGTAAAATTCTGCCCTATTTTAAGCGTGTTTTATTTACGGATACCGAGTTTTTCGATTATTGCACGATAACGGTTGATATCCTTCTTTGTAAGATAATTGAGAAGATTTCTTCTGCGACCTACCATTTTGAGCAAACCGCGTCTTGAGTGGTGGTCATTCTTGTTCTTCTTAAGGTGCTCTGTGAGCTGATTGATTCTATCTGTAAGGATAGCAATCTGTACTTCGGGAGAACCTGTGTCTGTTTCGTGAAGTCTGTTAGCTTCAATTACCTGTGTTTTCTGTTCTTTCAACATAATCTTTTCACCTCATAAAATATTTCGTCAAACTTCAGCAAACGGTCGGTGAAGCAAAGCAATTTCGCTTTTTTGTCCGTAAACCGAGTCTGCGATTACATACCTTGTTAATATACCACACTTTTCCTAATTTGTAAAGGGGTTTACAATTTTTAACATTTTGTTTACATTC
>JAZRPI010000168.1:0-3458 GCA_045649165.1 Eubacteriales bacterium
AAAGCCGAAAGAGGCCAAGATCTCGAATTTATTCTTGGACAAAATCAACCGAAAACCCAGTATTTATGCGGCTTCTTAGGCTTTGGTGTTATTATAACACCAGCATCTATACGGCGTACAATACCTGTTGCTTTCATAATATATAAAAATCTCCTTTAATTTCAATTCGTGATGTTAGTATTTGTCAGTAAAGAAAAAATATACTTCATTGAGAATTGATTTTTTATTTTTGTTAAGCTAATATGACATTCAGTAAATGTCATATTGTTATGCATTGTAACATATAATTTTCTTGTTGACAAGCACAAAATGTCGAAACGGAGAATGAATATGTTTATAAATAAAACAAAAGACGGTCTTAATAACGTCTGCGGAAAGAATATTGCAAAATATCGTTCTGAAATGAAAATATCACAAAGAGAACTTGCGGACAGAATGCAACTTGTCGGAATAGATATCGACAAAAATGCAATCCAGCGTATTGAGTGCGGAAAAAGATTTGTTACTGATATTGAAATAATTGCATTTGCAAAAGTGTTTAACGTTAAGTTTGAAGACTTGTTAAGTGTATAAATAATAAAAGCGGAGTGAGTTCACTCCGCTTTTTGTTATTTTTGGGAATTTATACTGTATTAGTTTACTTTTTTGATTTATTATGCTATAATAGAGCAAAACATTAAACAAACAACAACAAAGGAGTAATTAAATATGGCATATCAACATTTTACTTACGAAACTTTACACCGCTTCTGTATGGACGCATTCCAGAAGTTTGGATTCAGCGAAAAAGAAGCAGACATAATTCAAGACGTACTGTTGACTTCAGACCTTTACGGTATTGAATCTCACGGTATGCAGCGTATGGTTCGTTACCACAAATGCATTGAAAAGGGAATGATTAAAATTGATGCAAAACCCGAAGTGGTTTTTGACACTCCCATTTCAGCAGTAATTGACGCTCACGATGCTATGGGTCAATTGGTAAGCTATCAGGCTATGGAATTGGCTATAGAAAAAGCTAAAACTGTCGGTGTAGGTATTGTATCTGTAAGAAACTCTAACCACTACGGTATTGCTGGATATTATGCAAAAATGGCTTGTAAAGAAGGACTTATGGGCTTCTCTTGCACTAACTCAGAAGCTATCATGGTTCCCACAAACGGAAGAATGGCTATGCTCGGTTCAAACCCCATTGCATGTGCATTCCCCGCAGAACCCTATGACTTCTTCTTTGACTCATCAACCACAGTTGTTACTCGTGGTAAGTTGGAAATGTATAACAAAATGGAAAAGCCCTTGCCGGATGGTTGGGCATTGGACAAGAATGGACATCCTTCTACCAATGCAGCTGACGTTTTGTCAAACATCGTAGCAAAAAATGGCGGCGGTATTATGCCCTTGGGCGGTTCATCAGAAGTATTGGGTAGCCATAAGGGTTATGGATACGGTATGCTTTGTGAAATATTCTCATCTATTCTTTCTATGGGTTCAACTTCCAACTACTGTATGACAGGCGGAAAAGGCAATATCTGTCACGGATTTATGGCTATTAACCCTGCATTCTTTGGTAACCCCGAAGAAATCAAGAAGCATTTCTCAACATACTTACAGGAACTCAGAGAATCACCCAAAGCAGACGGTGCTACTCAGATTTATACTCACGGCGAAAAAGAAGTTGCCGCTATGAAGCGTATTATGGAAAACGGTGTTCCCGTTAACGACAACACTATGGTAGAAGTTCTTGATTTGTGCAACTACTTGGATATGGACTTCAGCGAATATTTCGGTGACTATCGTCCGCCCGTTAGAGAAGACGTTTTCAAGGGTAACTATTAATCGAAACGAATATAGAACAAAAACGGAGTGAATTCACTCCGTTTTTTTGTTATGAAATTTATACTTCACAGATTTACATTTAATTATTGTTATGTTATAATTCAAATTGGAATGGGGTGTTGAGTATGAGTGAAAAGATAAGAAGATACATAGTTGAAAACAGCGAGCTTATGTATAAGACTCTTAAAGAATTATGCTTGATTCCTGCGCCGTCGCATTATGAACAAGACAGGGCAGAGTATTGCAAGAGTTGGCTTGAAAACTATGGCGCCCAAAATGTGTATATAGACGAAGCTCTTAACGTAATCTTCCCAATTAACTGTAATGGTAGCAACAAAATTACAGTATATGCGGCGCATACTGACACTGTTTTCCCCGACAGAGAACCGATGCCCTATTATGATGACGGAGAGAAAGTTTTTTGCCCCGGCGCATCGGACGATACGGCGAGTGTTGTCGTTCTTTTGCTGACTGCAAAATACTATATAGAAAACAAAATAGCACCTAAAAACGGTATTATGTTTGTGTGCAATTCTTGCGAAGAAGGTCTTGGTAATCTTAAAGGGTGTCGAAAACTTTTTGATGATTTTGCAAACAGAATTGAAACGTTCATTACCCTTGACAGCGTTCTGAATACGGTAGTAGAAAAATCGGTCGGCTCACACAGATACGAAGTTACGGTTGAAACAACAGGCGGTCATTCTTTTGAAGATTTTGGAAACAGTAACGCTATTGCTGTAACGAGTGAGATTATTACCGAAATTTATAAAATCAAAGTTCCCGAAAAGGCGGGCACAAAAACCACGTATAACGTGGGAATTATTGAAGGCGGAACGTCTGTAAATACTATTGCGCAGTCTGCAAAAATGCTTTGCGAATATCGTTCAGACGACAGAGACTGCCTTGAATATATGAAAAATGAGTTTGAAAGAATTTTTGCAAACGCTTCAAAAACTGCTGAAATAAAAGTAGCTCTTGTGGGCGACAGACCTTGCAGTAACATTGACCAAGAAAAGATTGAGCATTTAAAGGGAATTGTTACCCCGATAATTGAAGAGACAACCGGAGAAAAGGTTAACTTTACAAGCGGCTCAACAGACTCTAATATACCGTTATCTTTAGGCGTTGCTTCGCTTTGTATAGGTGCGAATATCCACGAAAAAATCCATACACGCGAAGAATGGGTAGACAAAGAGTCAATGAAAAAAGGACTTGAAATAACTATAAAAACAAGCGTTGCCTTTACTGAATAAAAAATAACAGCGGAGTGAATTTCACTCCGCTGTTTTGTTTTTGTATGTAGTTTGTCAGAATTTCCACTTTTCAAGGCGTTTTACCAAAAGCCCTGATGCAAGTCCGATTAGGCTGCCTGCTATCGTACCGCTTATAAGCAATACGGGTAAATAGTAGGCGATTTCTGCTGTCTGTGTCCACAGACACGCGGCTATTATCTGTCCTACGTTATGTAAAACACCGCCGGTTATACTTACCGTTATACAAGAAAACAGGTTTGTCTTCTTAAGTATAATCATACCAAGCAAACTGACCAAAGCGCCTGCAATACTGAACGTCATCGTCTGTACGTTACCGAACAGTAGTGACACAAGGAAAATTCTGATAAG
>JAZRPI010000169.1:0-8559 GCA_045649165.1 Eubacteriales bacterium
ATTTATCCAGGATATAAATTCAAGGCTACAGACGCTCTTATTACAAACTTCCATTTGCCTGAAAGTACGCTTGTTATGCTTGTTTCTGCTTTTTCTACAAGAGAAAATATACTTAATGCATACAAGATAGCGGTTGACGAAAAATACCGATTCTTTTCCTTTGGCGATGCGATGTTTATTAAATGATTTAAGGGGTAAGGATGAAAACGAAAATTCTTGCAATAGTCGGCCCTACAGCTTCGGGGAAAACGGCTCTTTCGATAGAAGTTGCTAAGAAATATAACGGAGAAATTATTTCTTGCGATTCAATGCAAATTTATAAAAAAATGGATATTGGCACTGCAAAACCTACGACAGAAGAAATGTCGGGAATTGTTCATCATATGATTGATATCGTTGAGCCTGATGTTGAATATTCGTGCGCTGATTATGTTGCTAAAGCGAAGAGAAAAATAGAAGAAATTTCAAACAAAGGAAAGTTGCCTATATTTTGTGGTGGGACAGGCCTTTATGTTGATAATATTCTTCAAAATACCGTACTATCAGAAGCTAGCACTGATGAAGAATATCGTAATTTCTTAAAGGATGAACTTGATAAGTTCGGTGTTGGTTATTTGCACGAAAAATTAAGAAAAATTGATGCCGAGTCAGCAGAAAATATACACCCGAATAATACAAAACGAGTTATCCGAGCTCTTGAAATTTTTAAAACAACAGGCAAGACAAAAACTGAATGGGATAAAGAATCAAGAAGTGTTGAATCTCCTTATGATTGTTTTATGATTTTTCTTGATTTCAAAAACAGAGAAGTGTTATATGACAGAATAAACAAAAGGGTTGATATAATGCTTGAGAACGGACTTCTTGATGAAGTTAAAAGTTTGTATTGTGATAATGGGTTGACTCTGTCAAACACGGCAAGACAGGGAATTGGATACAAAGAGCTGTTTGATTATTTTGATAATAAATGTACCCTTGAAGAAGCTGTTGAAGCGATAAAGCAGGGTTCAAGAAATTATGCAAAAAGACAATTGACGTGGTTCAGAAGATATAAAGATGCGCACATTGTGTACGTTGATGAATGCGAAAGTGTGTCAGATTTGATTGCAAAATCCAATTTAGAAATAAAACCTTGAAATTTGTAATTTTTTATGATATGATATTTATATTATTTTGCAAGGAGGTGTGTACATGTCCAATAAGTTTATAAAAAATGCAGTTATATATATGCTCAGTGCATTATTGTCTATTCTTTTGATATGGTACATTGTATACCACCTTTTTAGTGGTTTTCAGAATAAAATTGAAACAACGCCGGCAATTATTGCTACAAAAGCAAGCTCTTTAACTCTTGATGCTTATATCGTTCGTGATGAGTCTGTTATCTATGCTAATCACGAAGGCGGTGTCAACTACTTGTTTGAAGACGGCGAAAGAGTTGGTGCAGGTTCTGTTGTTGCAAATATTTATTCGGGAGCGGGCGCTGAAGAAGTTGCAGATAAAATTCTCAGTATTGACAAGAAAATAAATATCCTTGAAAACAGTAGCGTCTCTGAGAATGCAACAAAAACAGATACTAACGTACTTGACGGAAAAATTAACGAGCTCTTGTATATTATTCGTGATAAGATTGAAGACGGCGACGTAGAATATGCTCTTTATAGAAAAGATGAGCTGCTTACATATTTGAACAAGAGACAGATTATAACACAAAACGTTTCAGGGTATGAAGACCAAATTGTCACTTTGCAGTCGGAAAGAGATTCTCTCTCGGGACAGCTTATAAACCTTGAAGAAAAAATCACTGTATCAAAACCCGGTTATTTTTATTCTAAAGCTGATGGTTATGAAGATATATTCAAAGTATCTGATATCCAAAATATGACTATCGAGTCGTATAACAATACTATTAACTCAGACCCTGCTGATTTGTCGCAGTCGCTGACTGTTGGTAAGATTGTAAACAAACTTGAGTGGTATATTTTGTCTGAAATCACAACTTCGGATTTAAAACAATTCAGCGAAGGAAGTTCATACTCTGTTACTTTTCCATATAACGCTGACAAAAAGATACAGATGAAGCTTGAGAAGATAATCAGAGAAAATGATTCGGAACAAGCTGTTCTTGTTTTTAAAACAACTGCGTTACCTGACGGCTTCAATTTTCTTAGAAAACAAAATATACAGATAGTTCAAGAAAGTTATACGGGTTATAAAGTTCCCTCAAACGCCGTTAGAGTTGTTGATGGCAAAAAAGGTGTGTTTATTCTCAGTGGTAATACTGCGAAATTCAAAGAAATAGAAATTCTCATTGAACAGAACGGATACTATATCGTAAAAGAGCAACCGACTTACCTTGAAGATGAAAACTATCACAAAAAACTCGGTCTTTACGATATGATAATTATTACCGGTAAAGAACTTTATGACGGAAAAATAATAAGTAGTGCCGGGGTTAAATAAATGACAATACAGGAATTGAATATCGAGACTGAAACCCTTTTGAATAACAACCTTCAGTCAGTCAGAGAAAAAATTGAAAAAGCGAAGAAAAACAGAAAAAACAATAAAGAAGTTACACTTCTTGCTGCAACAAAAACTGTTCCTGCTGAAGTAATAAATTATGTAACTCAGACTCTTGGTATAACACACATTGGCGAGAACAGAGTGCAGGAGTTGCTTGATAAGTATGATAAACTTGATTTAAACGGTGTTGAATTGCATTTTATTGGGAAATTGCAAACAAACAAAGTGAAGTATATCATTGATAAAGTCAGTATGATTCACTCTCTTGATAGTATAAAACTTGCAAAAGAGATTGACACAAGAGCAAAGAAAATAAACAAGATTATGGACGTTCTTGTGGAAGTTAATAGTGGCAGAGAAGAGAATAAGTCGGGAATATTCCCTGAAGATGTACCGAATTTCCTTGAAGAAGTTTCGTTATTTGAAAACATCAGAGTGCGTGGATTGATGACTATTGCGCCTGTATGTGCCGAAAAAGAAGAATATAGAAAATATTTTGGAGAAACTTATTCGATTTTTATTGACAATTTGCAAAATAAAATACATAATATAGGTATGGACTTTATGTCTATGGGTATGACCGATAGTTATGAAGTTGCTATTGAAGAAGGTAGTGACATCGTAAGAATTGGCTCTGCTATTTTTGGCTCACGTTATAATTAATAAATTTATATATTTTTTGGAGGATTATTATGGCAAGTGTATTTGATAAAATCAAAGGATTTGTTAACCCCGACAGCATCAACGATGAAGATTTATATGATTACCCGATGGAAGACGAATTTGAAAATGACGTTGATGATGGTTCATATCAGTTCCAGACAAACGCTTCAGGTATGAGTCTCAACGGCAACGCTCTCGAACTCAAGGTTATTCGTCCCGACCGTTACGAAAGTGTTTCTCAGATTGCTGACCACCTTCTTAACAAGCGCACAGTAGTTCTTAACCTTGAAGCTACAAACAAAGAAACAAGCAGAAGAATAATCGACTTCTTGACAGGTGTTGCTTATTCTATCGGTGGCAATCTCAAGAAAGTTGCAAACAACACATACGTTATTACACCTAACAACGTAGACGTATCTCATGATACACAGGATGCTCAGAAAGCTCAGCCCAAAGCACAGGCTAACGGCGATATTTACGACAATATCTAATTCTGAAAAGTTAACATTAAAAATGACATTCTACCCGACTGTATATTTATACTTGTCGGGTAGATAAAGTTATTTTATGACCCCTATTCCTTTTGGAGCGAGTTTTATGAATTCTATATTGTTGTTGATTATGGCAGTGATTCGCTGCTCATTATACGCTCTGCAGATTTGTATGCTTGTCAGGGCGATTTTGTCATGGATTCCGGGTTTTGATGGCGGTGCACTCGGAGATTTTGTATATACAGTTACCGAGCCTTTGGTTTCGGTTGTGAGAATTTGGATTTTGAAAATCCGCCCATTAAGAGAAATGCCTTTTGATATGTCGTTCTTTTTTGCATATCTGATTATCAGCATACTCTTGATGTTCATTTAATGATTTACTTGAGGTGAAAATATGCTCCCCCCATACGAATTAAAAAAGAAAGATTTCTCTAAGGTTATGCGTGGATATAATCCGGCTGAAGTTGATGAACATTTTTCTTTTATTATTGAAAAGTACACAGAACTTTATAGAGAAAACGATGAACTTGAAAGAAAACTCAAGACTGCATACGCAAGACTTGATGAAATAAAGAACGAAGAAGAATCTATTAGAAACGCTATGGTTAATGCTCAGAGAGCAAGTTCAAAAATTATGAACGAAGCAAACGACAGAGCAGATATCATTATAAACACTGCTCGTAAAAGTTGTGATAGAATTCTTGCAGATTTCAGAAAAAAGATTCAGGAAGAAAGAGCTATTCTTTCGTCTTTAAATACTGCGATAACTGAATTTAAGGACAAGTTGTTCAAGATGTATAATTCACATATTTCTCTTGTAGAAGGAATAGATACTCTTGATGAAAATGAAATTATAAAATACGCTCTTTCGGACGATAATTATACATCTGCGGTTATTCAAAACATAAAACAAGATATTTTGAATATGTCAGTTGAGTCTTCGGAAGAAATAACGGAGCAGGTTGATTCTGAATTTGTTGAAGCTGATGATAGCATTGTTCGTTCATCTAATGTTAAAGACGCAATTAAAGAACTGAATAAACGTATTCTTGAAGAAGATGTTGTTATATCAGAAGAAAAAACTGAAGCTGAAGTAGCTGCCGAACAGGAATATAGCGAAATGCTTAAGAAATTGGGTGCTGAAGATGCTGTTAACGTTGAAAACGTTGTTGATGAAAAATCAAAAGATGATGAACTCAGCAAGATTTACAAAACACCTGAAAACTACGACGAATTAGTCAAAAGAAAGTTCAAAAATTAATTTGATTACACATTAAGGAGTTATAAATAGAAATGGCAATCGATTATTCAAAGACATTAAATTTACCGTCAACTGAATTCTCAATGAGAGCAAATCTCCCTCAAAGAGAACCTCAGTTCCTTGAAAACTGGGCTGAAATGGGTTTATATAACGCTATGGTAGAGAGAAATAAGGGTAAGCCTTCATTTATTCTCCACGACGGCCCTCCTTTTTCGAATGGTAATATTCATATGGGCACCGCTTTAAATAAGATTCTCAAAGACTTTATCAACAAGCATAAGTCTATGACAGGCTACTATGTACCTTTTACTCCCGGTTGGGATAACCATGGTATGCCTATTGAGAGTGCGATTATCAAAAAGAACAAACTTGACAGAAAGAAAATGAGCGTTCCGGAATTCAGAAACGCTTGTCATGAATTTGCTCAAAACTTTGTTGATATTCAGATGAATCAGTTCAAACGTCTTGGAGTTGTAGCTGATTGGGAAAAACCCTATTTGACAATGAATCCTTCTTTTGAAGCAAGAGAAGTTAAAGTTTTTGGCGAAATGTATAAAAAAGGATACATTTATAAAGGTCTTAAACCCGTATATTGGTGTCCTTCTGACGAAACAGCTCTTGCGGAAGCTGAAATTGAATATAAAGATGATGTTTGTACATCAATTTATGTTAAGTTCCTTGTTGAAAATGATAATGGCAAACTTGCAAACGTTTGCGATTTGAATAAGACTTACTTTATCATTTGGACAACAACTACATGGACTCTTCCTGGCAACTTAGCTATTGCTCTTCATCCGAGAGATACTTATGCGGTTGTAAAGGCATCTGACGGTAATTTTTATATTGTTGCTGAACTCCTTGTTGATAAAACAATGGAAATGGGCGGCATTACAGAATATGAAATCGTTCACAAGATGGCTGGTTGTGAATTTGAATATATGTCAGCTCATCATCCTTTCATTGAACGTTCATCTCTTATTGTAAACGCTGATTACGTTACAATGGATAGTGGTACAGGTTGTGTACACACAGCTCCCGGTTTTGGTGCTGAAGACTATGTAACCGGTCGTAAGTACAATATGGATATAATTGTTCCTGTTGATGACAGAGGTTATCAGACAGAAGATGCAGGAAAATTTGCAGGTATGCATTACCTTGAATCAAACAAGGCTATTCTTGATGATATGAAAGAATCAGGTGCTTTGTTTGCATCTGAAGAATTTACACACTCATATCCTCATTGCTGGAGATGTAAGAATCCTATAATCTTTAGAGCAACTCCTCAGTGGTTCTGCTCAGTTGAAGCATTCAAAGACCAGGCAGTAAAAGCTTGCGAAGACGTTGAATGGATTCCTGCATGGGGTGGAGAAAGAATCACTCAGATGATTAAAGAACGCGCAGATTGGTGTATTTCACGTCAGCGTTTCTGGGGTCTTCCTATTCCTGTTTTCTATTGTGCTGATTGCGGTAAACCCGTTTGCACAGATGAAACAATCAAAGCTGTGTCAGAATTGTTTGGCATAAAAGGTTCTAACGCATGGTATGAACTCGAAGCTTCAGAAATTCTTCCCGAAGGCTTTGAGTGCCCACATTGCCATGGCAAAGAATTTACAAAAGAAACAGATACTCTTGACTGTTGGTTTGACTCCGGTTCAACACATTTCTCAGTGCTTGATGGAGAAGACAAAAAATGGCCTGCAGACCTTTATCTTGAAGGCGCAGACCAGTATAGAGGTTGGTTCCAATCATCACTTCTTACAGCTGTTGGTGCAAAGGGCGAAGGTGCTCCTTATAAGCAAGTTCTTACTCATGGTTGGGTAGTTGACGGCGAAGGAAAAGCGATGCACAAATCTCTTGGTAACTCAATCGCTCCTGAAGAAGTTATTACAAAATACGGCGGAGACCTTGTTCGTCTTTGGGTTGCATCATCAGACTATCAGGTAGACGTTCGTGTTTCTGACCCGATATTTAAGCAGTTGTCAGAAGCTTATCGTAAGATTCGTAATACACTCAGAATTCTTATGGCTAACCTTTCAGACTTTAATCCTGATACAGATATGGTTGATACAGCCGAACTTTATGAAATTGATAAGTGGGCTCTTTACCACCTTAACAATCTTATAAAAACAGTTCGTGATGCATACAGCAATTATTCATTCCATATTGTTTACCACGAACTTAACGACTTCTGTACAGTACAGCTTTCAAAGCTTTACGTTGATATAACAAAAGACCGTGTATATACAGAAGCAAAAGAAAGCAAAGCAAGACGCGCTGCTCAGACAACTATGTATATTATTTTGAGCTCAATCACTCGTCTTCTTGCTCCTGTTCTTACATTTACTGCTGATGAAGCATGGGCAGCTATGCCTCATTGTTCTTCAGATGATAAGAGACACGTTCTTCTTAATGATATGCCTGAATATACTGAAGCATACAACTTTGAAGAAATCGAAAAGCATTATGACAGACTCTTTGATATTCGTGACGAAGTAATGAAGTCTCTCGAACTTGCAAGAGCTGAAAAGATTATCGGTAAGTCTCTTGAAGCAAAAATCAGAATCTATACCGAATCATCTGATAAATATGATATGCTTACAAGCTTTGGTAACGAGCTTCCCACATTGTTTATTGTTTCACAGGTTGAAGTAGTAAACGGCCAGGCTCCCGAAGGCGCATATACAGAAGAAGAAAGTGATATTTCTGTTGAAGTATTGAAAGCTGACGGCGAAAAATGTGACAGATGTTGGATGTATACAACAGACGGAACAGCTGTTGGCGAATCACATATCTGCGCTCGTTGTAAAGCAATAATCGAACAGGCGTAAATATAACACTAAAGGAAATAAAAAAGTGTCAGGTTTGTTGTATTTTCTATTGGTTGCTGCAGTAATTGCATTTGACCAGATTACAAAAATATTGGCAGTTAAGTACCTTATGCCGCTTCCGACTGTACCTGTTATACAGGACGTGCTTCATTTGACATACGTTGAGAATACCGGTGCCGCATTTGGTATACTGCAAAATCACAGATGGGTGTTTATGGTTGTTTCAACCGTAATGATAGTTTTACTGTTCTTTGTAATGGTAAAATATAAAAAATATCTTCATCCATTAATGAATATTGGTTTGTCGTTTGTTTTTGGCGGCGGAATAGGAAATATGATTGACAGAACTCTGTCGGGGTTTGTAGTTGATTTTATTGATTTTACTCTGATAGATTTTGCGGTATTTAATATTGCTGATACTTTTATATGTATTGGTGTTGGATTTATGATACTCGATGTTATACTAAAAAAGAGCGATTTGTCCTTCTTGGAAGACAAGAAATCTGATAAGGAAACACAAAATGAAACTGACACCGATTGATTCCACGGATTTTGACAAACGTTTAGATGTTTTTATGGCGGAACGTGCTGATATAACACGTTCCGCTTCTCAAAAACTGCTAAAAGACGGTCTTGTTAAGGTTAACGGAGTTGTAATTAACAAAAGCTATAAAATTAAAGAAAACGATATAATTGAGTTTGAAATCCCTGAACCTGTTGAATGCGAAAATTTAGCTCAGGATATTCCGCTTGATATAGTTTATGAAGATGATTATTTACTTGTTGTAAA
>JAZRPI010000170.1:0-3677 GCA_045649165.1 Eubacteriales bacterium
GACGATATCGCTATGCTTACTATTGAAAACGTTACACCTTGGACTGCAGAAACGCCTGTACTTTATACTCTTACACTTTCTGCAAATGGCGAAAAAATCGAAGAAAGAATAGGCTTCCGCGAAGTTTGTGTTGACAAAAAAGTATTCAAAATTAACGGTAAGCACATAAAACTCAAGGGAGTAAACAGACACGATTTCAACTGCGAAACGGCGGCTACTGTCACTCTTGACGATATGGCAAAAGATATCTGCCTTATGAAAGAACTTAACGTCAACGCAGTAAGAACTTCTCACTATCCGCACAGACCTGAGTTTTATCTGCTTTGCGACAAATTCGGTCTTTACTTAATGGACGAAGCAGACGTAGAAATGCACGGCGCTTGCGGTATTCACGGTGGATATGAGCTTCCCTTGATTGCCGAGTATGCCGAAAATGAATTTTTTACAGACGGAATTCTTGACCGACACAAATCACTCGTTGAACGCGACAAAAACAGAACCTGTGTAATTATATGGTCGCTCGGCAACGAAGCTTCATTCGGCAAAGCTTTCTTTGAAGGTGCAAAGTATATAAGAAAAAGAGATAACACTCGCCTTATTCACTACGAAGGGCTACGTACTGCAGACCCAAAATATTATTATACAGATATGGTCGATATGGTCAGCAGAATGTATCCAACGTATGAATCAATAAAAGAAACCGTACTCGAAAATGAAGAAGAAACCCGTCCTTTTGTTCTCTGTGAATACACTCACGCTATGGGTAACTCCTGTGGTGATATTGCAGACTATTGGAAAATGATTTACGAGAACGAACAAATGATGGGCGGTTTTGTCTGGGAATGGGCAGACCACGCTATAAAAACAGAAAAAGGATTTCTTTACGGCGGAGACTTCGGCGAGAGTGAACACGACGGAAACTTCTGTATTGACGGACTTGTTACACCCGACAGAAAGATTAAATCTGCAGCGCTTGAAATGAAGGCTGTTTATGGCGGAAAGCTTTGTTCTGAAAAGAAAGAAATAGAATTGCCAAAAAACACAAAAAACAAAGCTTCCTGCATTACAATAGAAGTGGACGAAAAAACAGGCGAGCTTACTTCAGTTAAGGCAGATTGCAAAGAAATTCTTGCAACGCCGTTCCGTTTCAATATCACAAGATATACCGACAATGACAGAAAGCTTATAGCTAAATGGAAAGACCAATACAAGCTTGACAGATGCAACCCCCATATTTTCTCTTATGAAAAAACAGACAATGGATATAAGTTTTCAGGCGCTCTTGCAGCAAACTGTCTCATTCCTGCAGTTACTTTTGAGCTTGAATATACGGTAAACGACAACGAACTGACAGCTACGGTTGAATACAAAATAGCTGACTATATTCAAAGTTTTCCAAGGTTTGGTTTTGAATTTGGCATAGACAAAAAGCATTCCGAATTTTCGTATATAGGCTTCGGCCCAACTGAAAGCTACGTTGATAAAAATATAGCCTGCGAATATGGCTACTACGAAAGCACGGCTGAGAAAAACTATGACAACAACTACATTCGTCCGCAGGAATCCGGAAGTCACTACGCTTGTAAATATCTTGAAATCAAAGATTTGTTTACTGTTACAGCGGAAAAACCGTTCTCTTGTTCGGTTAATCCTTACACAACAGAGCAGTTAAGAAACACGCTTCACTCGTTTGAACTGCAAGAAAACAACTTTGTAAACGTATGTGTTGACCTTGCTATGCGCGGTGTCGGCTCACACTCATGCGGCCCTGCACTTGCAGAAGAATACGAAATTCCAAGGCAGTACAAAAATACTTTCAGATTCAAATTTTAAGATAACAAAAAAGGCATCGTAATGATGCCTTTTTTTATTTTATTTCTATTTTTATATTGCCTGTATCGGTTTTTATTTCACATTTACCGCCGGTTGTACTTTTGGGTACTCTTATACTGCCTGTATCGGTTTCTGTAATAAATATCTTGTCAGTCAGCAAAGTTCCCCTTACATCGCCTGTATCTGTTTCAACGTATATTTCTGATGCGTCACTATCTTTAAAAGTAACGTCGCCCGTATCTGTTTCTATTTCGATTGTTTTCAATACCTTTACAGTCTCAAGACGAATATCCCCTGTGGAAACTTCCGTTTTAAGATTACCTATTTGGGTGTTTTTTATATTAATATCACCTGTACTAAGCTCAATTTCCAGTGTGCCGGTCACTTTTGACTTAATATCAACGTCTGACGTGTCACTGTCAATCTTTACATTTTCAAAAGTAAAACCACCCGGCAAAGAAATGTCACCCGTATTTGTATTTATCATGAGTGAAGCATATTCTTTTTCAGGCAAATATACTGTTAATTCAGGCTGGTTTACCGTAAAAATACCAATATAGTCAAACCATTTGCGAGTATCTTGTGTTTTAATTTCAAGTGTGCCGTTATTCACAGTAACAATATGTTTAACCTTTTCAAGCTCATCGCATTCTATTTTGCATTTTGAAGTATCAGACTGCTTGAACTGAACCCTTGCCCAGTTATCTCTGATTAGAATTTTGTCAAAATCATCGTTTATATTAATAGTGTTTGTTTCAAATTTTACAGTACTTAGACTTCCAAAATCAAAGTTGTTTGAAGACATAAGCACGGTAAACATAACAAGTCCGCCTACGACTAAAAGGGCTGCAATACACAGCATTAATTTTGTTGTTTTATTCATTATGCTCTCCCCTTTCCGACAAACATTGATTTTATGGCTAAGGCTGTCTTTTTAATTAAAAACGCCATTCCCATTGTTGCTAACTTACAACCGTAATAAAAGAATATTGAAAGTCCACAGCAAATCAAAGTAAGCGCCAACAGAGCAAATCCGCTTAATACAAAACCTTTTATAATAAAGATTATGCCCGCTACAATTCCACCTAAGGCGCAGCCTATTATAGCTATAAATATTGCCCACAATACTATTATTACAGAGAATATTGCGGCAAAAATGGCAACCACCGCCGATAAAGCGGCGGAAAGTAACGAAATCCACAAGGGACAGCCTAAGATTAAGAGTATGATTACTCCAACGCTTAACGTCTTTTTTGTCTGTACTTTTTCTTTTACAAGCTTTGAAAGCGGTACTTCAACAACAATTTGTGATACGATATCTTCTATACTGCCGATTTCGTTTACAGCTTCTTCTTCAGAAAGTCCGTCTTCAATTTTGTCGTCAATCATTTCGTCATAAAAAGACAATCTTTCGTTTATTTCTTCTTCGGGCAGGCCATACAAAGCATCGCGCAATTTTTTGAGAAATTCTTGCTTATTCATTTACTTTATCCCCCTTCGCTACAAATTCATATATGAACATAATCTCTTTCCACTCGTTTTTAAAATCTTCTATTCTTTTCAGTCCTGTATTTGTAATATGATAATATTTTCTAAGTCTTCCGCCATGCTCTATGCTTTTTACCGTAAGCATATCGGCGTTTTCAAGTCTTTTTAATATTGTATAAAGAGTTGACTCTGACATTTCAATATACGGCTTCATATCTTTTATGATTTTGTATCCGTATGAGTCTTCGTTTTTTATTGCCGCCAACACACATACGTCTAAAATTCCGCGTTTCAACTGTATATCCATACTATACCCCCTATCACATAATACATCATATCACGAAGTATTGTTCTTG
>JAZRPI010000171.1:0-9242 GCA_045649165.1 Eubacteriales bacterium
TCAGAAGCAATATCGTCTTCACTTATATTTGCAACGTAGATAACAGGCTTCTTTGTAAGCAAAGGCATATCCTTGAGTATATCAAGTTCGTCTTCTGAATATTCAAGCTTTCTTGCAGGCATTCCTTCACTGAATGAAGTAAGTACTCTTTCAAGGAATGCTATTTCCTTTTCGTACTTTTTGTCGCCCTTGAGCATTTTCTTTGCTCTGTCAAGTCTTCTTTCGACCATTTCCATATCTGAAAGAATAAGCTCGTATTCAATAGTTTCTATGTCACGAATCGGGTCAACGTTACCTTCAACGTGAATAATGTTTGTATCTTCAAAAATTCTGACAACGTGGCAAATTGCATCTACTTCTCTGATATGTGAAAGGAATTTGTTTCCAAGTCCTTCGCCCTTTGATGCACCTTTTACAAGACCTGCAATATCAACGAATTCAACAACAGCAGGTGTATATTTCTTAGGATTATACATTTCTGCCAATACGTCAAGTCTGCTGTCTGGTACTGCAACAACACCTACGTTAGGCTCAATCGTACAGAAAGGATAGTTTGCAGAATCTGCCCCTGCATTTGTTATAGCATTAAAAAGTGTGCTTTTTCCTACGTTTGGAAGTCCAACTATACCGAGTTTCATTATAAGTCTCCGTTTTCTATTCTGTTATTTTCTAAACAATACCTAATTATTATATATCCTTTTTGCTTTTATATCAAGTAGTTTAACCGATTTTATTATGCGTTTTTGTTCAGACCTTGACAAATTTGTAGAAATATGTTATTATGAATTATGTTAAAAAAATGTCATTCTTAATATTTCCATAAGTAAAAAGGAGAAAAAAATGAGCAACACAATTCTTGTTATTGATGACGATATTAATATTTGCGAGATGCTTCGCGTTTATCTTGAAAACGAAGGTTATGAAGTAAAGACAGCAAATGACGGCTCTGAAGGTGTAAACTTCTTCAAGATTTATGAACCTGACCTTGTTCTTCTTGACATTATGCTTCCCAAAAAAGACGGTTGGCAGGTTTGCAGAGAAATCCGCGAAATGTCATCAAAACCCATTATTATGATTACAGCTAAAGGCGACGTGTTTGACAAAGTTTTAGGTCTTGAACTCGGCGCTGACGACTTCGTTGTTAAACCTTTTGATATGAAAGAACTTTCTGCACGCGTTAAAGCAGTACTCAGAAGATACTCTGCAAAAGATAACAAAGACGAAGAAGAAGTTATCAAATTTGAAAATATTGAAGTAAGTCTTCAGAAATACGAACTTAAAATCAAGGGTAAATCAGTCAATATTCCGCCTAAGGAACTTGAACTCTTCTACTTCCTTGCACAGAACTACAACAGAGTATTTACAAGAGACCAGCTCCTTGACAAAGTTTGGGGATTTGACTATCTCGGTGACTCAAGAACTGTTGACGTTCACGTAAAACGTTTGCGCGAAAAACTTGAAGGCGTTTCTGACAAATGGGTACTTAAAACCGTATGGGGCGTAGGATATAAGTTTGAAATTCTCCAATAAACGCTTTTCACATATTGATTTATAAAAAACAAAACGCCTGTATATACAGGCGTCTTTTTGCGAGGTAAAAAATGTTCAAAAGCATTTTCACAAAATATATTGCGGCATTTATGTCAATTATCTTCTTCAGCTTTGCCATTCTGGCGTTTATTGTTGGCTCTCTGGTTGCATCTCACTCTTTCAACGAAAGAAAAACAATTACTGCCGAATCAGCAACGTCTGTAAAAGATTATATTGAAAACGAGCTTAAGCAATCAAACACAGACGATATTCAACTTTTCATTTACTATAACTATGCAAAACTCAGAAGAACCCTTACCCTTTTCACTTCATACGAAAAAGACTTGATGATTTTGCTTGTTGATATGGAAGGTAACGTTCTTATTACCGATATGTTGGCTGAATCGGAATACGTAAATGCAAAAATTCCTAAAGAGTTAGTTAATAATGTTATTTCAGGCGAGAACAAAGAAATTATGAGCACTATGGGCGAACTTTTCGACTCTCGTCAGCTCTATCACGGCACGCCTATATATAACGGTTCTTCGTCTGTATGCGGAGTGTTGTTTTCCGTTTCAACAGACTCGTCATTGACTGAGCTTTCAACCGTTATGATTAAAACCGTTATTACAGCGATGCTGTGGGTTATGGCAGCGGCTCTTTTTACAGTCTTCTATATGAGCCGTAAAATTACAGCCCCCTTAAAAAGAATCAGTAATGCTGCCAGAGAATATGCAAAAGGCAATTTCTCTGTAAGAGTTCCTGTAAAAGGAAGCGATGAAATAGCACAGCTTTCCGAATCTTTCAACATTATGGCGGAAGAGTTAGAAAACCACGAAAAAACAAGAAGTGCTTTTATCGCAAACGTTTCTCACGACCTAAGAACACCTATGACGTCTATCTCAGGTTTTATTGACGGTATGCTTATGGGCGCAATCCCGCCAGAAAAATTCAGCCACTATTTAAACATAGTTGCAGCGGAAGTTAAAAGACTGTCAAGACTCGTCTCTACTCTGCTTGATATATCAAGATTTGAAGCAGGCGAAACAAAACTCAATATAACTGAATTTGATATATGCGAAATGGCGCGACAAATTGTTTTATCTTTTGAGAAAAAAATTGAAGACAAAAAATTAGATGTTGAATTTGACTGCGACAACTTTAACCTTAACGTAAAGGCTGACAAAGATAAAATCCACCAGATTTTATATAATATCTGCGATAACGGAATCAAGTTTTCTAAAGATAATGGAAAATACATCGTTTCAGTAAAAGAAAAAGGAAAACAAGTGTTCGTTTCAATTTACAATGAAGGACCAGGTATTTCCCCACAAGATTTGCCATTTATATTTGACAGATTTTATAAGAGCGACAAAAGCCGCGGTCTTGACAAAACAGGTGTCGGTCTCGGTCTCTATATTTCAAAGACAATTATCAAAGCTCACGGACAGGAAATATGGGCAAAGAGCGCTTACGGCGAATACTCAGAATTCGTTTTCACGCTTGAAAAAGCTTGATATTATAGGTAGTTTACAAAGATATAACGATATTTACATAAACAAGTCATTGTTTATTAAAATTTAACTGATATCATTTAAATGTATTACTATGCATAATTCATAAGAAAGGAGATAGAAGTGTTGGATAAAAACGCAAAAAGAAACTACAAGCCAAACTTGGAAGTTGTAAACGGACGTACAACAAGTAAAAGCTTCAAAATTTATTCAAATATACAAAATCCAAAAAATAAATACAACTTGCGAACAATTGCACTTCTATTTATCCTTACGGCTTTGATTATAGCGTCGCTGTTGATTTTTGCAAACTCAATCAAAACAGCATATTTTGAAGATTCAAAAGAGACACAGGAACTAAACCCCAATATTGAAAAAATCAAAATTAGCCTTGACAAAAACAAGACAATCAAGGTTGAAAACGTTACGAAAGAAATTGCTGACGTTTTCGGTCTGCCTATTGGAGTAAAAGTTATTGAAATCGCAGAAAGTTCTTATGTTTATTCTTTACTTAAAGTAAACGATATTATCGTCAAGGTTTCAGGAAAAGATATAACGAATATAGACCAACTAAACAATATTATTGAAAATTCTGAATACGACGAACTTTTGACATATACTGTCTACCGTAACGGTTCGTACCGCGAAATTGACCCGCTTAGTGAAGAAATAGAATAGTTTAAACTAATGCCGCGTATACTATACGTGGCATTTTCTTTTATTTAGTTTAAGTGTTTTTGTTGATGTCGGTTAAGTATTTTTATTTAATAAGTTGATTGACTTTCAAAAACACATGTGCTAAAATTTAATCATACCAAAACTCATAACACGAGGTGATAAGCATGAACGAAAGAGATAATTTTTTACAACAGCTATGCGCCGAATACAAACATAACAACAGAATCGACCCCGAGTTATACCAAACACAGAACGTCAAACGTGGACTTCGTAACCCTGACGGAACAGGTGTTCTTACAGGGCTTACTCTTGTAGGCGACGTTGTCGGTTACTCTTTGCACAACGGAAGATATTCCCCTATTGACGGAAGATTATATTATCGCGGATATGACCTTTATGACCTTGTTGATGGCTATCAGAGTGAAGGAAGATATGGATTTGAAGAAATCTCTTACCTTTTGCTTTTTGGCAAGCTTCCCACACAAGAACAACTTGACTTATATACAAAAATGCTTGCCCTTCTTAGATTTCTACCCCCGCATTTTACTGAAGATATGATTCTTAAGCTTCCGAGCAAGGATATTATGAACGTTATGGCACGTTCAACACTTGCTCTCTATGCTTATGACGATAATCCTGATGACACGACACTTGAAAACCTTATAAGACAGTCTGTTGAATTAATTGCAAGATTTCCTATGCTTCTGACATACGCATACCAGACAAAGAGACACTTTTTTGACAGAGACAGCTTATATCTTCACTTCCCCAAAGATAATCAATCTACTGCCGAAAGTATATTGCGTACACTTCGTAAAGATAAAAAGTTTACAAAAGACGAAGCAATACTTCTTGACCTTTGTTTAACAGTACACGCAGAACACGGCGGTGGTAACAACTCAACTTTTACCTGCCGTTCTGCCGCATCAACAGGCACTGACACATACTCTGCTATTTCAGCGGCCGTCGGCTGTCTAAAAGGTCCCCGTCACGGTGGTGCTACAATCAAGTCAGCCGCTATGCTTGAAGACATAAAGAATAACGTATCAAATATACGTGATGAAGGTATGGTTGCAGACTATTTGGATAAAATCCTTAACAAAGAAGCATACGACCGTTCAGGACTTGTTTACGGTATGGGACACGCGGTTTATACTTTAAGTGACCCGAGAGCTGTACTTCTCAAAAAACAGGCAAGAAAACTTGCCAATATAAATGGCTGCGGAGAACTTCTTGACCTTGCTGAAACCATTGAAAGACTCACTCCTGAGCTTATATACAAACAAAAAGGAAACAAAAAGAAAATTTGCGCAAACGTAGATTTGTATTCAGGTATTGTTTACAAAACACTCGGAATTCCCGACGAACTTATAGCCCCCATTTTTGCTACTGCAAGAATTGCAGGCTGGTGCGCTCACCGCATTGAAGAAATAACAACAAATGCAAGAATTATAAGACCTGCTTATCTTTCTGTTAAAGACCCTTTAATATATACTCGTATGAAAGATAGGTAGGAATTAAGAAACCCCAAGATTTCATTTTGGGGTTTCTTTTTTCTTGTTATTGACATAGGTTTCAGAAAATGATAAAATAACATCATAAATAAGTAATTTTTGTAAGGGGTATATTATGGCAGACAAATATACAGTTTCTCTCAAAAGTATTATTGAAGAATTCCAGCTTGAAACTTTCTATATGCCCGAAGAAGAAATATTCATTGAATCTTCGGATATAAGCCGTCCCGGACTCCCTATGTGCGGATATTACGGATATTTTGACCCATTAAGAATTCAGATACTCGGCAAAACGGAATACGGTTTTCTCGAAGAACTTCCCCGAAGCGTTCAGCTTGAAAGACTTGATGAGTTTTTGTCAAAAAAACCGTCTGCAGTTGTTGTTACGACAAAGCTTGAAATTTCCGACGAGTTTATTGGTATAGCAAAAAAATATAACGTACCTTTGCTCAGAACAGAATGGAGAACTTCTGAATTTACAGCAAACATAATTTCATCACTCAAAGTAAATCTTGCTCCCCGTATAACAAGACACGGCGTACTCGTTGAAGTATACGGCGAAGGTATGCTTATTCTCGGTGACAGCGGCGTAGGCAAAAGCGAAACTGCTATTGAACTTGTAAAAAGGGGTCACAGACTTATCGCCGATGATGCTGTTGAAATCAAAAAAGTGTCTTCAAAAACACTTGTTGGAAGCGCACCAGAACTTATTAGACACTATGTAGAACTCCGCGGTATAGGTATCGTTGACGTAAGCCGTCTTTTCGGTATGGGTTCTGTCAAAAATACAGAAAAAATTGATATGATTATCAATCTTGAGCCTTGGGAAGATGGAAAAATGTACGACAGATTCGGACTTGACTCAGAATATACCGACATTATGGGAATTAATATTCCAACAACTACAATCCCTGTTAAACCCGGTCGTAACCTTGCTATTATTCTTGAAATTGCAGCTATGAACAACCGCCAAAAGAAAATGGGATATAATACGGCAGAAGAACTCAACAAACGCCTTATGAGTATGTATGAATAAATCACACAATAAAAAACGCTATACGGTCAAAATCCGTATAGCGTTTTTGTTATACAACTGAGCACTTAAAGACAACACAACAAAAAAACATAAAGAATTTACGCTATTTTCGTTAATATTGTATACTTTCTCGTATTGACTTTGTTATAATATTTTGTTATTATATAATTAATATAACTTTTGACTAACATGGAAGGAATGTTATTATGGAAAAAAAGATTCTTAAAGTAGGTGTTATTTCCTGCAGCGGTATGGCTGAAGGCCACATGAAAGGCGTAATCGCTCATCCCCAGGCTGAGCTTGTTGCAGTTTGTGACATTGACCTTGAAAAAGCAAAGACAGTTGCTGAAAGAAGAGGTGTCAGCAGAGTATATCAGGACTATAAGGAACTCCTTGCTCAGCCCGATATTGACGCTGTTATCATTGTAACACCCGACCACCTTCATAGAGAAATGGCTGTTGCAGCCCTTGAAGCAGGTAAACACGTTCTCTGCGAAAAGCCCTTGGCTCTCAACAGAGAAGATATTCAGGCTATTGCTGATGCAACAAAGAAGTCTGACAAGAAATTTATGGTAGGTCAAATCTGCCGTTACACTCCCGGTTTTAAAGCTGCTAAAGAAATAATCGAACGCGGCGAAATCGGCGACCTTGTATTCGTTGAAACAGAATACGCTCACAACTATGAAAAAATTCTCGAAGCTTGCGAAAACTGGAAAGACGACCCCGCAAGATGGAGAAGCAACCCCGAAAGAAACGGTGTTGTAGGTGGCGGTTGCCACGCTGTTGACTTCCTTCGTTGGATAGTTGGCGAAGACCCCGAAGAAGTAAGAGCTTACTCTTCAAAGAAAGTATTCACTGATTTGCCTTACGATGACACACATATCGCAATTCTCAAATTCCCGAACGGAGTTATGGGTAAGGTATTTGTTTCTGTTGCATGTAAGAGAAACTACACAATGCGTTCTGTATTCTACGGTACAAAGGGTACAATCATTGTTGACAACAAAACTTCACAGATGACTCTCTTCCGTGAAGATATAAACGGCACAACAGAAGGTGCTCTTATGCCTAACAAGATGAACTCAGAAATTGCTGTTAAGCATCCTATCGCTATTAACAACCACAACGCAGCGGCTGAATTCGAAGAATTCGCTGATATCGTTCTCAACGATAAGCCTGTTGGTACAACAGTTTACGAAGGCGCTAAGACAGTTGCAGCTTGCTTTGCTATCGTTGAATCAGCAAAGACTTGCCAGCCTGTAAAGCCTGACTATAACTTCTGATTTAAATTGAGTAGAGCGAAAGGAATTAGATATTATGGAAAATAAGATTATTAGAGTTGGTGTTATCGCTTGCGGTAACATGTCTAAAGGACATATGAAGGGCGTTATCGCTCACAAAATGGCAGAACTTGTTGCAATCTGCGACGTTAACGTTGAAGCAATGAACAAGCTCGGCGACGAACTTGGCATTGAAAGAAGATATCAGGACTACAAAGAACTCCTTGCTCAGCCCGACATTGACGCTGTCATCATCATTTCTCCCGACAGACTTCACAGAGAAATGGCTACAAACGCGCTTGAAGCAGGCAAACACGTTCTTTGCGAAAAACCCCTTGCTTTGACTCACGAAGACTGTTCTGAAATTGCAAAAGCTGTTGAAGCTCATCCTGAACTCAAGTTCATGGTTGGACAGATTTGCCGTTACACTCCCGCATTCAAGGCGACAAAAGAAATTATTGACCGTGGCGAAATCGGCGAACTTATGTTTGTTGAATCAGAATATGCTCACAACTACGAAAAGATACTTAAACCCGATACATGGAGATGGGACCCCTTGAGAGACGGTGTTGTTGGCGGTGGTTGTCACGCTGTTGACCTTCTCCGTTGGGTTGCAGGCGACCCTGAAGAAGTTCAGGCTTATGCAAACCACAAGATTTTCGACGAAGCACTTCCCTACGACGATTCAACAATCGCTATTATGAAGTTCCCCAACGGCGTTATCGGTAAAGTTTTCGTTTCCGTTGCTTGTAAGAGAAACTACACAATGCGTTCTGTATTCTATGGCACAAAAGGTACTATCGTTTGTGACAACAAGAACAGCACATTTGAAGTATACAGAAGCGAAATCGCTGATGCATCTGACCCCACACTTCATCCCAAGCATATTAACTCAGAAATCCCCGTTGAATACCCTGTTGCAATCAACAACCATAACGCAGCGGCTGAGTTTGAAGAATTTGCAAAAATCATTCTTGAAGACCTTCCTGTTACAACAACAGTTTACGAAGGCGCTAAGACTATTGAAACTTGTCTTGCAATCGTTGAATCTTCAAGAACAGGCGCAGTTGTTAAACCCAACTACGACTTCACAAAGTAAATATAAAACAAAAAACGTACATTATTATATAATGTGCGTTTTTTTAGTACTTTCTATGTTTATAAGCGTTTCTAATTTGTTATAAATTTTTGTTATACTTATTAGACTATATCTTTATATAAGTATTTTGTCGAAATCTATTGACTTATCAATAAAGATTCTGTATATATTATAATAGAAATTTATAATATAGGAATAAAGAAGAAAAGCGAAAGGAAAAAACATGACAATTTTTGACGTTTTAACTATGTTAGGTGGTCTTTGTCTGTTCTTATTTGGTATGAACCTTATGGGACAAGGACTCGAACTCAGCGCAGGAAACAATCTGCGTAACATCTTGACCAAACTCACAACAAACACATTCACAGGATTTCTTACAGGTACTTTTATAACATCTATTATACAGAGTTCATCTGCAACTACTGTTATGGTAGTAGGTTTTGTAAACTCAGGCCTTTTGACACTTAAACAGTCAGTCGGTATTATTATCGGCGCAAACGTAGGTACAACAATTACCGCATGGGTACTCAGTCTTGGCGGAATTGACGGAAGCGGATTCCTTCAGTTCTTAAAACCCGAATCATTTACTCC
>JAZRPI010000172.1:0-6807 GCA_045649165.1 Eubacteriales bacterium
GAAGTAATCGGCAGAAATGAAAAGGGCGAAGACATCAAGCTTTCTGAAATTCTTAAGTTTGGTGCA
Source organism: Eubacteriales bacterium (assembly GCA_045649165.1). Lineage (GTDB taxonomy): Bacteria > Bacillota > Clostridia > Oscillospirales > CAG-272 > RGIG1995. Next base: position 67 of record JAZRPI010000172.1, read on the forward strand.
ACAGAACCCACAGAAAATGTACCCGCAGCATACACACGCGAAAGCGCTCAGGCTGCAGCATCTGCATCAGCTGTAAAGCTTAACGATTATCTCAAGTCAAACGTAACCTTACAAGCAGGTAAATCACAGTACATTACACTCGTTGTATATATGCCCGAAGAAGTTGGCAACGAAGCAAACTACAGAGGCGGAATTGTTCCTTCTATCGAATTTGCAGTAACACTTCTTGCAACACAGGAAACATATGAAAATGACAGCTTTGGCAACAAGTATGACGAAAACGCTACGTATGAAAACGGTTTCTACTGGCTTGACGCTGTTTCAGAAACAGTAACACCCGATGCAAACAACAAGTTTGAATACGTAAACGCTGACAAGACACTTAAAGTTTCAGGCGAAGCTGAAAACGATGTAACAGTTAACATCAAACCCGTAGCAAACGATGCAGACTTTATGGCTACTCTCAGCAACGGCAAGGATGCAGCATCATACGACATCACAGTTGAAGGTCACGTTGACGGCTCTTTTGTTGACGTAGAAATGTTCGTTGGTAAGGGACTTGAAAACTTGGTACTCTACCACGAAGGCGTTGAAATGGACAGCGCAGCATATACATACAATGCAGAAACAGGTTTTGTAAACTTTACAACAAACGATTTCAGCGTATACTCAGTAGCTTATAAGTCAGCAACTGCAACTCCTGACGTATGGGACGGCACAGCAGATACAAGATGGTACATTGAAAACGTTGACAACTTCAGACTTTCAACTGCTGAACAGGTTGCAGGTCTTTCAAAGCTTGTTGATGAAGGCAAAACTTTTGAAGGCGTAACAATCAAGCTTGACTCTGACGTTGACCTTAACAACAGCCTTTTCAATCCTATCGGTTCTTACAGACACGATAAGGCATTTATGGGTACTTTCGACGGTCAGGAAAATACAATTTACAACCTTTCTCAGAACACTTGGGGACTTGACACAGGTTACTACTACAGCACTGATTTAGGCTTAGGCTTATTTGCTGCAGTAGAAAATGCTGTAATCAAGAACCTTACAGTTGACGGCGCTGAAATCTCAGGTGAAAGTGCAATATGCGGTACAATAGTTGCTGTTTCAGGCGGTACAACAACGTTTGAAAACATTACTGTAAAAAATGCAAACGTAGCTGACTATCAGTACTATGCAGGCGGTATCGTAGGTTGGGCTTCCGGTAAGCAGACTTTCAAAGGTATTAAAGTAGATGCATCTACTGCAGTTGCAGGTCAGTGGGGTGACTTTGACAACTCCACAGGCGGTGTAATCGGTGGTATTGGCGGAAGTTCTGAAATTGTTTTGAAGGACTGCGACATTGCTTGTAGAATTGACGGTTACAACGACGTAACATCATCATATCAGTGGTACGCTTACCGTAGATGCGGTATGATTGTCGGTAACTCAAGTAAAACAGTAACTGAAAATGGCAGAACAGTTGCCGTAGCTCCCCAGTTGACTTGCGAAAACGTTACTGTTACATACGGCGATTGGGCAAACTATCACTACTGCAAATTTGCAGGAAAGTCTTGGCCTTGGGTAAGAGTTGAAGAAGGTATAAGCAACTCTGCATACTCAAACCCCAGATACGGTCATCCTACAGATGCAAACGGTAACACAGTTGTAGACGATACACACGTTCACAATGCCGGCGAAGAACATATGGAACTTCTTGCTTTTGACCAGCTTTACGGCGGCGGTCAGGGCGTATACGGTAATCCCGTACACGAAGGCGTAACAGTTGTTTACAACAACAAATAATTGACTTTACAAGTCCGTTCCAAGTCCTTTTTGGACTTGGACGGCAAACAAAGGACATAAAAAATAACGTTTATGTCTTTTGATTGCCGTGAATTTTGACTATGAAGAAAAGGAGGAAATGATATTATGGGAAAAATTAAGTTAAGAATGGCTGTTATTGCGATTGCAGCAATAATTTTGACGTTTTTTACCCAAAGTTCACTTGCATATTATTCAACAGTAGGCAAGGCGACAAATGTTATTACTTCCGGTGACATTCGTTTTATAATCCACGAAAAAACAGACCAAGGAACAGAATTTCCGCGTGAAGGCGTGTATATTGTTCCGGGGGATATAGTAAGCAAAAAGGTCAGCATCGAAAACGACTGCACTCACCCATTTTATCTCAGGGTAAAAATCGTATACGGTGTTAATTCACAGGTATTGTCGTCTGAAGATTGCTTCAAGCTTAACATAAATGAAGAAAATTGGGAGCTTGTTGACGGTTGGTATTATTATAAGGGAGTTGTAAACCCGAAAGAAACTACACCAAACGTATTTTCACACGTGGAAATCGTAGGCTCAAAGGTAGATAACAGTTATATAGGAAAAACTCTTACTCTGTCTGTAATAGCTCAGGCGGTACAGAGCGAAAATAACCCGATTCAAGATGGCAAGACCTATACTGCACACGGTTGGCCTGAATATAAGGGGGAATAAGATTTTATGAAAAGATTAGTTTCCCTTGTTGTTATGCTGATTGTTTTTACGTCAGTAGTTTTAAACGTATCAGCTGCAGGTTCAAACGTTACTTATGACGATAACGCAAAGCAGTTTATTTTTGCGCCGGGTAGCGTGTATTCACCCACAGACCTTTTTGAAAACTTTAAGGGCGTTATGCCGGGCGACAGCCTTACTCAGCAGATTACGGTAAAAAATAACGCAAAAAATAACGTTAAAGTAAAAATATATATGCGCTCACTCGGCGCTCACGTAGATTCAGTCGACTTTCTTTCACAGCTTAGCTTGAAAGTAAAAAAGAGTGAGCAGAACGATATGGCGTATATGTTTGACGCAACAGCTGAAAAGAGTGCTCAGCTTACCGATTGGGTATGCCTTGGAACGCTTTATTCGGGTGGTGTAGTTAATCTTGACGTGGTTCTTGACGTACCCGTGACGCTTGATAACCAATATAAAAATATTGTAGGTTATCTTGATTGGGAATTCAAAATAGAAGAATTTCCAGTAGAGCCAACCGACCCCAAACCGCCGCAGACGGGCAATATTGACCTGTATATATGGTGCGGTGTAATGGCTGTTTCATTTATATCGTTGGTTATACTTATGATTGTATATAAAAAGAAAAAAGAAAACGAAGAACAATACTGAATTATTTGAACAAGACTTTTGAGAAAGACTGAAATGATTAAGAAAGACTTTAGAAAAAATTTGAGAAACGGGGGTAGAAAGTGTGTTCAAAAGAAAAAGTTTTTATAAAAAAACCGCTTTAGCCCTTAGCCTGTGTATGATAGCTATATGGATAGTTATGGGAACAGGTGCATCACTTGCATGGTTTACCGACAAGTCGGAAGAGCTCAAAAACGTATTCCATTGTGCAGAGTTCGACCTTGTCGTATCTTATAAAAATGACAACATGGACGACTATGAAGAAATAGTCGCTGACACTACTATTTTTAATGAAAAAGCACTTTACGAGCCGGGGTACACTCAGGTAGTTTATCTCAGGGTTGAAAACAACGGAAGCGTACCTTTTGATTTCAAAACAGCCGTAAGTGTCACGGATTACACTCTTGCGACCAATGTTTACGGAGTGAAATTCAATTTGCAGGATTATCTTATGTTTGGGGTAGTAACTGCAGAAAACGAAGCACAGCTTCTTGCAAAGGTAGGAAACAGAGAAAATGCGAAAACTTTTGCAACAGAGCCGCTTAGTAATTATTCAACGGAGATAGCTGAGCTGTCGGAAAACGGAGAAGCATATATTGCTATTGTTGTATATATGCCTGAAGCTGCTGCCAACGAAGCTAACTATCGCGGAGACGACAAGCCAAAGGTTGAGCTTGGTGTTATCGTTGAAGCAACTCAGAAGAGAAAATAAATTTTTATCAAGTTATGTTTTTTAGAGCGATTAGACTAAAGAAAGGGGGATATTGCTGTGAAAACGTTTTATAATGAGTTTTTACGTATTCCGGAAGAGAATGACGGAAAAATTGGCGACAAGGTAATGGTTACGCGTTTGACTCTGACTGTTGCTTTTATAGTAATGTGTCTTACGATAATGTGTTTGACAGCATACGCTTATTTTACGTGTAACGTATCCTCCGAAGGCTCAAAGCTTGTTGCTTCAAATTTTGAATTATCTGTATCCGTAAGCGAACAGGGCAAACAGCTTGATGTTACAAAGGTTGACGGTGACAGCGTTGTATCGCTGAGCAGCGGAAAAGAATATACGGTGGTTATTACAGCTTCCGGTAACGCAAAAACAGGTTTTTGTGTTATTCAGGCGAATAACAGCAGGGCAGTTTATCATACTCAGCAGATGAGTGCGCACGAAGAAATGCGTGGACTGCAAAGTAATTCGGTAACTTTTAAACTTAGAGTGTCAGAAAATACGGTTGTAAAATTTATTACTCAATGGGGTACGTCGTCGCAGTACAGCGCCGATAATACGAATAACGGCGAGTATTATATTGTAGACGGAGAAGATATTGTTATAGACGTTATGAAACAGCAGAATTTGCTTGGTGGAAACAGCCAGCAGGACGAAAATTATTCTGCCGATACCGAAGAAAGTACGCAAATTTTTGAAGAAACTACCGGAACGTCAGATGTTGTGACTGAAGAAATCCCCGAACAGGAGAAAACTCCACAGGAAACTACGGGCACAGCAGAAACAGAAAACACTACTGAACCGAGCGATTCAGATGAAGATACAGAACAGACCGAAGAGCCTACCGAAGAAACGGGCGAAGAAACTTCTAAAGAAGAGCAAGAATAAAGGTACGACATTAGATTTAGCAAAAAACCGTATCATTTCCTGATTTTATGGTGCGGTTTTATATACATCACTATAGCAGAACGCCTTGGAATCTCGCGATTTCAAGGCGTTTTGTTTTTTATTTTGGATGGGAAACACCTGCCGAATAATAAATGGTAGGGGAGTGACTTGGTACTCCCGTTTGCAGACATACGATTTTTTATATTAAAAATATGTTTATATAGATTATATCACGGCAAATAATATACGTATAAAAATCACTTTTTTGGCAAATATTTGAAAAAGGTAATTGAAAAAATTTTATACTGTTGTATAATAAATTTAGATATATTTTTCTTAAGGAGAAATGATATGAATATTACAAAGGATATTAAATATATTGGTGTAAACGACCATAATATCGACCTTTTTGAAGGTCAGTATGACGTACCCAACGGTATGGCGTATAACTCCTATGCAATTATAGACGAAAAAATTGCCATTATGGACACAGTTGACGCCAATTTTACTCACGAATGGCTCGATAATATCCAGCATGCTTTGGGTAACAGAAAACCCGATTACTTGGTAGTACAGCATATGGAACCCGACCATTCTGCGAATATTATGAATTTCATAAAGACTTACCCCGACGTAAAAATCGTTTCGTCAACAAAGGCTTTTGCTATGATGAAAAACTTCTTTGGCACAGACTTTGCTGACAGACAGATTGTAGTCGGCGAGGGAAGTACTCTTGAACTTGGCAAGCATACTCTTACTTTTGTAACAGCGCCTATGGTGCACTGGCCTGAAGTTATAGTAACTTACGACAGCTTTGACAAGGTGCTTTTCTCAGCAGACGGCTTTGGTAAGTTTGGCGCGCTTGACGTTGAAGAAGACTGGGCGTGCGAAGCAAGAAGATATTATATAGGTATCGTCGGCAAATACGGAGCTCAGGTACAGGCTTTGCTTAAGAAGGCGGCAGGACTTGATATACAGACTATCTGCCCACTTCATGGCCCTGTTTTGACAGAAAATCTCGGATACTATATTGACCTTTACAACACCTGGTCAAGCTATCAGCCCGAAGAAGAAGGTATTGTAATTGCTTATACGTCAGTTTACGGCAATACGAAAAAGGCAGTTTTGAAGCTTGCCGAAAGCTTAAAGGCAAAGGGCTGCCCCAAGGTAGTTGTAAACGACCTTGCAAGATGCGATATGGCTGAAGCTGTTGAAGACGCTTTCAGATATAGTAAGCTTATTCTTGCAACAACAACGTATAATGCGGAAATATTCCCATTTATGCGCGAGTTTATAACCCACTTGACAGAGCGTAATTACAGTAACCGTACAGTAGCTCTCATTGAAAACGGTAGCTGGGCGCCCATGGCGGCAAAGGTTATGAAGGGTATGTTCGAAAAGAGCAAGAATATCACTTTTGCAGAAAATACAGTAAAAATTTTGTCAGCGCTCAACGAAGAAAGTCAGGCTCAGCTTGATGCTTTGGTTGATGAATTATGCAAGGAATATATCGCACAATCAGGCGAAGAAGTAAACAAAAACGATGCTACGGCACTGTTTAATATAGGTTATGGCCTTTACGTTGTTACTTCAAACGACGGCAAGAAAGATAACGGACTTATTGTTAATACGGTAAGCCAGGTTACAAGCACGCCTAAGAGAGTTACCGTTACTATTAATAAGGAAAACTACTCGCACCACGTTATTAAGCAGACAGGCAAGATGAACGTTAACTGCTTGACGGTTGACACTCCTTTTAAGGTGTTTGAACAGTTTGGCTTCCAGAGTGGAAGAAACGTTGACAAGTTTGCAGACTATGCAACACTTCGTTCCGATAACGGACTTGTGTTCTTGCCAAGATATATTAATTCGTTTATGTCGCTTAAGGTTGAACAGTACGTTGATTTGGATACACACGGAATGTTTATTTGTTCGATTACAGAACTCAGAGT
>JAZRPI010000173.1:0-6885 GCA_045649165.1 Eubacteriales bacterium
CGTCGTATACTCCGTCGCACTCGCCGCCGTACAGTCCAAGTTCTTTTAGTTTTTCCTGCACAAGAGTAACGCGGTCAGCTTCTGAACCTTCTTTTATTCTCGTTTCTGTCGCTGAATTATAAATAAGCGTATAAGCCAGCAAAACAAAGCACATTAGTGCGACTGTAAGAACACATATTTTCAGTCCGTCAATCACTTTTTTCATAACACTGTCTCCCAAAATTTTTATTGATATCTAAGGTATTTTTGCTCATTATTTTGTAAAAAATTCAGTGTTTTTTAAATTGATTTATAAAACTTAATGTTGTTGACACTTTTTTGGCTTTATGATATTATATAATTATATAAATAATATAAAATAGGGGGAGTGTTGACAAAAATATGACAGCCAAAAGAATAAGTTTGAAAAAGCTTTTTATTGCCCTTTGCGTTATTGCTGTTTTAGGCATAGTTTTAGTTTTCGGTATTAACTTTTTCGTAAAAGGCAGTACAGAAAAATATATTGTTGATAACCCTAAAGATACATACGACTGCATACTCGTTTTGGGTGCCGGTGTAAGAAACAATCAGCCAAGCCCTATGCTCAAAGACAGGCTTGACTATGCTGTTGACCTTTATAAAAATAAAAAAGCACCGAAAATTATTATGAGTGGCGACCACGGCAGAAAAGAATACGACGAAGTCAATATTATGAAAAATTACGCGATAGAACAAGGCATTCCGTCAGAAGATATTTTTATGGACCACGCAGGCTTTTCTACTTACGAAAGTATATACCGTGCAAGAGACGTTTTCCTTGCAGAAAAAGTCATCATCGTCACACAGAAATACCACCTATACAGAGCTTTATACGTAGCAGACAGCCTTGGCTTAGAAGCAGTAGGCGTAGCGTCTAATCCAAGAAGGTATGCAGGACAAGCTTACAGAGATTTACGCGAAGTTTTGGCAAGAGATAAAGACTTTCTTTACTGCATATTCAAGCCGCAGCCGAAATACTTAGGCCCAAGCATTGCCGTCAGCGGCAACGGAAATCAAACTAACGACAAATAATAGTACAGGAAAAAACAATGAGCAATTTACAGAAAAACGCTAAACCTTGCAAAATATACATACGTTCATTTATTACGAACTTAAATCAAGACGACAATAACCCCTTTTCTCAAAAAGGGTGCGCACCCAAAATTGATATGGGAAAGATTGAAAAAGGACAAGACTACGACGAATGTATTGAGTTTTCAACCGAAGGCACATTAAGAGAAAAGGGCGATATATGCGAAATCACCTACAAAGAAAACGAAGAACTCGGTATGGCAGACGTTCAGTCTACTCTACGATTTAAAAAAAGCAGACCGAATTTGGTTAACCTTATAAGAAAAGGCTCTGCCCCCGCTTCCCTTATTTTTGACAGCGAGTTTCCGAGACAAAACTGCACTTACTGCCTTGGCAATCTTCCCTTTTCTTTTTGTATAGTTACAAATGATATTATAAACACCTTTGACGAAAACGGCGGTAAAATCGTGCTTGACTATGAAATAGAAATGCACGGAATAAGAACGGAGCATAACGTATACACTCTGCACTACAAAGTATAAAGGTAACGAAAGGTTAAATGTATGACACCCGCAGAATTTGGAAAAATTATAAAAAATGATATACACGGTATTTTTCTTTTCTACGGCGAAGAACAGTATCTGAAGCAGCACTATTTCAATATGGCGAAAAAGACTGTTTCCCCCGATGGTACAAACGTAATCAGCATTTCGGGAGAAGGTACTAATTTGGCAGATATATGCCAACAGATTTCTGCTATTTCTTCAATTCCGTCAATGGATATGAACAAGCGTTTTATCAACGTATACGACATTGAATGGAAAAAGGTTAACGACGAGCAGCTGAACTACCTTGAAGACTGCGTAGCTGAGCTGAAAGATTATGACGACGTATTAGTTATAATTGATACAAGACCCGATACCTTTGATGCAGGAACAGAAAAAAAGGCATCAAAACTGCTTACAAAGCTGTCAAAAATTGTTGAAACCGTATGTTTTGCAAAAGAAACTCCAGCAAGAATTGCCGCATGGGTACAGAAACATTTTGCCGCAAACAAGATTAATGCAAGTGCAGAAATATGCAATATGATTGTAAAATACTGCGGCAGAGATATGACTGCTCTCAACAACGAAATAAGCAAACTTTCTGCATACGTTTTGCAGAACAACCGAAATACAGTAACACAAGAAGACATACACAATATTTCATCATTCAATAATGAAATTGACACGTTTGATTTTTCCAATGCGGTACTGAACGGCGACTCGGAAAGAGCGTTTTCCATTCTTTCAGAAATGATAATGCATAAAGAAGCACCCGAAATAATTATGGGTACTGTGCTGAATATATACTCCGACCTTTATACAGTAAAAGTATTAAGCGAAAGCGGTATGATGAAAGCAGATATTGCAAAGAAAGTCGGTATGCACGAATACAAAGCCGGTCTTTACACACAAAGGGCAAAACTTTTGAGCAAAGCAGGACTTGAAAAAGCTCTGTCGCTTTGCAGAGAAGCCGATTTGAAAATAAAAGCTTCAGCGCTTGATAACTATGACGTTATTGAAGTATTGCTTATAAAGCTTTTTATGACGGGTAAACTGAGATGAATAAACTTAAAATCAACCTTCCTGTCGTCGTCGAAGGAAAATACGACTTAATCAAGCTTCAGTCAATTATTGATGCAAAGATTATAAAAACAGACGGTTTTTCAATATTCGACTCAAAAGAAAACAAAGAATATATAAGACAACTTGCAGAAAAAAACGGTATTATAGTGCTTACCGACAGCGACAGCGCAGGACTTCTTATAAGAAATCACTTAAATTCAATTCTGCCAAAGGATAAAATTTTTCATATATATCCGCCACAGATTGAAGGCAAGGAAAAAAGAAAGACTACTCATTCAAAAGAAGGCTTTCTTGGGGTTGAAGGTATTTCTGCTGATATTTTGAGAAAACTCTTTGAGCCCTTTACTCAAACAGAAAACACAGAACAAAAAAGACTTATTACAAAGACAGACTTTTTTGAAGACGGACTTACAGGCAACAGTAACAGCAAAGAAAAAAGAGAAAAACTGCTGAAAAAACTGAACTTGCCCAAAAATTTATCTGCAAATGCACTGTTTGATACACTCAATTTTTTATATTCATACGAACAATACAAAGAATTCATCAAAGAAAGTGAATGACAAAAATGATTACAAAAGCTCAAGCTATATATACCAAATACAGAGAACTGATTATGTATTCTATATTCGGTGTTCTTACAACAGTAGTAGACTTTGGCTCATACCTTATTATGACAAGACTGCTTAATCTTGACGAGCACTTTTCAAATATTTTTTCTCAGATACTTGCAATCTTGTTTGCCTTTTATACAAACAAATTCTTTGTATTCAACGACAAGAATACTGATATAAAATCTTACTTTGCTCAGTTTGCAAAGTTTGTTTCTTTAAGACTTGTAACACTTGCGTTAAACAGCGTTATATTCTCACTTGTATTTGAACTGTTGAATCTAAACGATATACTTACAAAAGTGCTTGTAGCTGTTATCGTTGTAATACTCAACTATATTTTCAGCAAACTTATCGTATTTAAAAAGAAAGAGAGCTAATTTTCACTATGAACGAAGTATATGAAAAACTGCTTGACTGCTATAATCAAATCAGAAAAATGACCGACTTTGTTCCGAGAGTTGCCCTTGTTTTAGGCTCGGGACTCGGAAGCTTCGGCGAAAAAATAAACGTTGTAAAGAGTATTGAATACAGCTCAATAAAAGGCTTCCCTATATCAACTGTTGCAGGTCACGAAGGCCGCTTTATTTTCGGTTATATAGGACTTGTTCCTGTCGTTTGTATGCAAGGCAGAGTACACTACTACGAAGGCTATAAAATGACAGACGTTGTTTTGCCCATACGTCTTATGTGCAAACTGGGTGCTGAGAAAATTATACTTACAAATGCCGCAGGCGGAATAAATAAAGACTTTGAACCGGGAACGCTTATGGCTATTACCGACCATATTTCTTCATTTGTTCCTTCCCCGCTGATTGGTCAGAATATTGACGAACTTGGTGTCAGATTCCCCGATATGACACAGGTTTACAGCAAAGAAATGACAAGTGTTCTTGAAAACACAGCGAAAGAGCTTGATATACCACTCAGAAAAGGTATATATATTCAGTTTACGGGCCCTGCATACGAAACACCCGCAGAAATAAACGCCGCAAGAACATTGGGTGCTGACGCTGTAGGTATGAGTACGGCAGTTGAAGCTATGGCGGCAAGACACATGGGTGCTGAAATTTGCGCTGTCAGCTGTATTTCTAATATGGCGGCAGGTCTTAACAAAAAGCCGCTTACACACGAAGAAGTAAAAGAAACTGCCGACAGAGTGGCTGACCGTTTCCAAAGACTTATTTATAATTTTATAATCAACTTAGACGGACAAGTAAAAGAAAAAACAGGCGATGAAGGGTGCTATGAATTACCCGTAGCCGTTTATACAGACGGTGCTTGTAAAGGTAACCCAGGCCCCGGCGGCTTTGCTTACGTAATCGTTTCAGACGGCAAAGAAAAGAAGATGAGCAAGGGCTTTTACAATACGACAAACAACCGTATGGAATTACTTGCCGCGATTGAAGCTCTTGAAAACATACACACTCTGTATGACATCACTCTGTATTCCGACTCAAAATATCTCATTGACGGAATGACAAAGGGCTGGGCAAGAAATTGGAAAAAGAATAACTGGATTAAGTCAGACAAGAAAAAGGCTTTGAACACAGACCTTTGGGACAGACTTCTTGCTTTAGATGACAAGCACAATATAAACTACGTATGGGTAAAGGGTCATGCAGGAAACGAATACAACGAAATCTGCGACCAAATGGCCGTTGAAGCAGCAGAAAATCCCACATACGAAGACAGCTCTTACGAAGGATAATATATGAAAATACTTGTTGGACTCAGCGGCGGTTTGGACAGTACTTATACCGCATATAAGCTGAAACAAATGGGACATACAGTTGAAGGACTTGTCCTTATAATGCACGACTATACCGATGTGTCAGGTGCAAAAAAGACAGCCGAATTACTCGGTATCCCTTTTCACACGCTTGATTGTCGCGAACTTTTTAAAAGTCACGTCGTAAGCAATTTTATCTCAGAATATTCACTCGGCCACACACCGAACCCCTGTACTGTATGTAACAGATACGTAAAAATAGCCGAGCTTTGCAGATATGCAAAAGAAAACGGCTTTGACAAGGCAGCGACAGGCCATTATGCAAATATATGCTATGACGAAAAAAGTGACAGATATTGCATACAAAAGGGCGCAGACGAGAAAAAAGACCAGAGCTATATGCTGTGGTATCTTACTCAAGAACAGCTCAAAACGCTTTATTTCCCCCTTGCTGATATGACAAAAGAGCAAATACGAAACGAAATTCAGTCAACTGATTTTGCATATCTTGCAAACGCAAAGGAAAGTCAGGAAATATGCTTTATTCCCGACAACGACTACGCTGCATATATAGAAAAAGAAAAGGGCGTATTCAAAGAAGGTAATTTTGTTGACGCTGACGGCAAAATATTAGGCAGACATAAAGGCATTATTCACTACACAATCGGTCAGCGCAAGGGGCTTGGAATAGCTCTTGGCGCTCCCGCTTATATAACGGCTATTGACCCTGTGAAAAACACCGTTACTGTTGAAAAATACAGCGACGTAAAGGGTAACAGCCTTGTTGCTTGTTCGCTTAACAGTCAGCTTCTGCCGACAGACAACGGAAAAGAATATACGCTTGACGTCAAAATCAGATATGCCGCAAAGCCTATGACTGCAAAGGTTACTGTTGATAACAACAAAGCTATTGCAGTATTTGACTCCCCCGTAAGAGCAATAACCCCCGGACAGAGTGCTGTTTTCTATATGGGTGACAAGATAGCTTTCGGCGGCGTCATAGTTTAATCATAATAAAAATAAGAAAGGTTACATAGTATGTCTAACGGCGAAAAATTAAACCGCGAACTTTATCTGAAATTTGAATACTGTTCATTCAGAGAGCTTGAAGAACTACTGCTCGCTGCTCACTCGCACGAAGAAAAGGCTTTCTACCGTTCTTTGTTAAACCTGAAATTGCAGATTGCGCAGGAAAGGGTTGTAGGTGAACAGTTGGTATGAAAATATATACGATTATTGCCGGCGCGAACGGCGTAGGAAAAACGTCACTCTATCAGATTCTCAAAAGTTCTGACGACCTTGGCGAAAGAATAAACACAGATGAAATCGTATCCGAAAAGGGTAGCTGGATGGACAAGCTCTTGCAAATTAAGGCAAGCAGAACAGCTATGTCACTTCTTGCAAAGTATATTGCAAACGAAGTTACATTCCACCAGGAAACCACTCTGCCGGGCAACGTAATTCTTAAGCAAATAAAAAAAGCCAAAGAAAAAGGCTTTCAGATAAGACTCTATTACGTTGGCGTTGAAAGCGTTGACGTTTCTCTTAACAGAGTACAAAAAAGGGTTACAAAGGGCGGCCACGGTATTGACGAAGTAACTATTCGCAAACGCTTTGCCGCAATGCCTGAGCAGCTGAAAAACATACTTTCCCTTTGCGACACAGCTTCTTTCTATGATAATACAGTAAGATTCCGTAGACTCGCCCTTACAAAAGGCGACGTTATATTTGACGCTGATATGGATTTACCCGCTTGGTTTAATGACCTTGTTGCTCAGGGTATTATAAAATATCAGGCATAACTACACACAATGGATAACTGTGTTCTCTGCCCCAGAAAATGCAATATAGACAGAAGTAATTCTCA
>JAZRPI010000174.1:0-2660 GCA_045649165.1 Eubacteriales bacterium
GCAGGGAAAAGGTCAGCGAGACCTACTTCAACAGATGCACAAATCATACCGAAACTTGCAACACCGCGAAGCTTTGCGTTCTTGATTTCAACGAAGTCTCCTTCGCCGTGCCAACGAACCATAGCGCCGGGGGCTGCAACAACAACTTTCATACCTGCTTCAAGGTTGCTGCCACCGCATACGATATCCTTGATTTCTTCCATACCTACGTCAACTTTGCAAACTCTGAGCTTGTCTGCATTGGGGTGCGGAAGAACTTCCTTTATAACACCAACAATAATATTATCAAACTGCTTTCCAAGGTCATGAACACCTTCAACTTCAACTGTTGACATTGTCAAGTCAAAAGCCAACTGGTTCAAGTCCATATCATCGGGAAGCTTTACATAGTCTTTTATCCATTTTAATGATAACTTCATTTTTAATATCCCCCAATCTTTAACGGAACTGATTCAAGAATCTAAGGTCTGTTCCGTGGAACAATCTTACGTCGTCAACGCCGTAACGCATCATAACAAGTCTGTCAAGACCGATGTTTACGTAGAATCCTGTGTATTCGTCGGGGTCACCACCTGCCGCGCGGAGTACGTTCGGGTGGGGTGTTCCACCGGGCATAATTTCAATCCAGCCTACGTGCTTACATACGCTGCAGCCCTTGCCGCCGCATACGAGACAGCCCATATCAATTTCAAAACCGGGCTCAACGAACGGGAAAAATCCTGCTCTCATTCTTACGGGTACGTCTTGTCCGAATACCTTTGAAAGAATGCTCTTAATCATAACCTTACCTGAAGTAAAGGTCAAATCCTTGTCAACGATAAGCGCTTCATACTGGAAGAATGCTCTTTCGTGACGAGCGTCTGTTGTTTCGTTTCTGTATACACGACCGGGGTAAACAAAACGATAGGGGGGCTTATGTTTCTGCATATAGCGTACGCTTCCGCCTGTAAGGTGGGGACGGAGACAAAGTTTTTCATTTGCTTCGCCTGAGTCATGTCCTTCAAGCCAGTATGTGTCCATACTTTCTCTTGCAGGGTGGTTAGGCGGGAAGTTAAGGTTGTCAAAAGCATAGTATTCGCTTGTAATTTCAGGGCCCTGGAATATTTCAAAGCCCATTGAGCGAAAGGCATCGTTCAAGTCATAGCACATCTGTGTTATGGGATGAAGACCGCCGAGCTGAAGTTCTTTACCCGGCAAAGTATAGTCAAAGTCGGGAGAAATTTCAGATGCTTTGAGTTTTATTTCTTCTCTTTTGCCTTCAATATGTTCTGCAAGCAAGTTTTTAACCTGGTTTACAGCCTTACCCATTTCAGGACGAAGAGAAACGTCAAGCTTAGGTATTTCTTTGAGAAGTTCAGTAACAGCTCCCTGTTTTCCAAGAAGAGCGCCTTTTACTTCCTGAAGCTCAATTTCTGTTTTGGCTTCATCAATTCTTTTTGCTCCGTCGCGGAGCAAAGCGTCTAATCTTTCTTTCATTTTTTTCTCCAAAATTTATGATTAATTTATTTTTTTACGTGTATAAAAACAAAAAACTTCCGTCATTGATAATCTATCAAGGACGAAAGTAAAATTTCCGCGGTACCACCTTTATTTATGCATAAAGCAAACACTTTACAAGGCAAAATAACGGCGCCTTTTCCCGTAACGGACTACTGTAATTTTCCCCCGTTCCGCTCGGAAGCGAAATGCTCATTCATTCAGCACAAGATTACTCACAGCCTAAGGTAATCATCTCTGTATGTGCCGCAAAGTTACGAAAAAGCCAAACTTCTTCAATGCGTTTTATTCCTATATTATTAAAAGCAAGGGGTATTATAGCACACAAAAATAGAAATTGCAAGTGCTTTTATTCAAAAATTTTCACACTGTACATTTGATTTAATTTGCAAGGATAGTATGACAACTTCGCCTTACGCAGTCCTTCAATCCCCAAATCTTCTTCACGATTGAGATAGGTTTTGTCTGAAAAACCGTACTTCGCAAAGCAATTATTGACTTTTGCATAGCTTCCGTCAAACGTGCGGTCAGCCTTTTCAAAATGTATGTCTGCATATTCTTCGTTTATAGATGAACCGATTGAATAACCGACAAACTTTCCGTCAGATAATATAACACAGGCGCGAAGCTGTAATTCAGCAAAATGCTCTATCGCAGCCATAATAGCCTTGAATTCGTCTTCCGGACTGCTTTCTAAAAGGTCAAACATATACTGTGCACACTCTTTGAGAAGGGTTATATTTTCTTCTGTTATATTTATATATTCGCAGTTGTATTTTTTGTCAAACTTTGCAATGTGGTTACGTTTTGAATGATACTTTTTACCCGAAAGGTTTGCCAAATCAGTCTGGTTATATACGTATTCGCACTTGCCGTCAATTAAAGTTAATTCAGCATCAGGATAAGCTTCTTTAATCTTGTCTGCATCTTCTTTTGTCAAGGGCATAAAGACAGGCAATATGTCTTCAGTTTTCTTCAGTTCTTCAACTATACTTGTTACGTCTCCACAAATACCGCGCGGGAAATATATTACTTCTTCTTTATCGTCAGAAACACCCTTTGCAACGATATTGTTTTTTATAATTCTGTATGAAGTTTTGTAATACTTTCTCCAGAAAAACATTGAAGCAAAAGAAAACATAGCGATGCCGTTTTTGTTTTCG
>JAZRPI010000175.1:0-4808 GCA_045649165.1 Eubacteriales bacterium
CCCTGGTCGTGGGGTTTTTCAACGTTAGCCTGAGCGTGAGCGTGGGGAGTTGAACCCATACCTGCTTCGTTAGAGAACAAACCTCTCTTTGCACCCTGTGTAACAGCAAGGTAGATAGCACCACCGATACCACCACCGAGCATAGCCTTTGCATCAAAAGCATACTTGAAGATAGAAGCGAATGTTGCGGGAATGTATTTGTAGTTAAGCGCAAGAACGATAATACCACCGATGATGTAAAGTGTAGCCATGAAGGGTACCATTTTTTCTGTAACGGAACCGATACGCTGAACGCCACCAATGAAGATGAAACCTGCGATTACAGCAACGATGATACCAACAATCCAACCGGGGATACCGAATGCGTTTGTGCAAGATTCAGCGATAGAGTTTGACTGAACCATAGAGCCCATGAAACCGAGAGCGAGCATAGCTGCTACTGCGAAGAAAGCTGCAAGGAACTTACCGAATTTGCCTTTGAATACGCTTGTGATGTAGTAAACGGGACCGCCGTGTACTGTGCCGTCTTCGTCAACAACACGTGTTTTCTGAGCAACAACTGCTTCACCGTAGATTGTAGCCATACCGAAGAATGCGATAATCCACATCCAGAAGATAGCACCGGGACCACCGATAAGGATAGCGCCACATGCACCAACGATGTTACCAGTACCAACCTGAGCCGCGATAGCTGTTGCAAGTGACTGGAATGAAGAAAGACCGCTTGCCTGTTTTTCGCCCTTGAGCGAGAAGTTTGCGAAAAGTTTTTTCCAACCTTCACCAAAGCAGCGAACCTGTACGAAACGAGTTCTGATAGAATAATAAAGTCCGACACCTACGAGAAGAATAATCAAAATGTAGTTTGAAAGGTAGGTGTTGATATTTGCTACGATATTAAAAATAAAATCCATAGCCAAATCCTCCTAAAAAATATATAAAAATTTTTAAAAAACAAAAAATGCAGAGACTATTTGAAAAAACAAATAACACTCTGCATAACAAATTTCAAACCTATCGCAAAAAATAAAAAATTGCGATTGAAAAAGTTGTGCTCCGTCCTTTTGCCTGAGAGATTCGTATCAAGAAATTATTACTTCAAATTACTTACACCTTCGGCACTCATAAAATGAGATTCTCCAGAGTGCTATCCGCTTGCAGTCTTTATCATTTTTGACTCCTGAGAGGTTTACTCCTTCGGCACGGTATACACCGACTTTCCTGCAAGTTTCATTTAGCCTTTATTCAATTATGAACACTATTATAGCACGGTTTTAACAAAAATCAATAGCTTTTTTGATATTTTTATACAAAAAAATGAATATTTTTTCATTTTCTATAATTTTATCAAATTAATGAGTTTGGTTTTATTCATCAGTTGTACAATAATAACAAAAATAAACGCTCCTGCAACGCCTTGAGTGCAGTTTGGGACTACTCCGAGCATTGCTGTTGCAAACGTATACAGTATACTTTCGTATAAAAAGTATCCGCCAACCATTATAATTTCGCCTAAAATTGCGCCAAGCGACAATGGAATAATTTTGTAGCTGTCTTTTTTCTTTGACAAAGAACGGTATATAAAACAACAAACTACGGCCATAACAGCTTTTATAACAAACGTCGCTGGAACGTAAAGCCAATATCCGTATAAAGCATCAGCCAAAGCAGAGCCTATTCCCGCGGCAAGTCCACCGTAGATTGGGCCTAAGAGTACACCGCTGAGCAATACAAAACAGTCGCCGAAGTTTATATAACCAACTGCTCCCGGAATCGGGATATGAATGTGAATTACAACAGTTGCAACAAAAGTCAATGCGGCAAAGAGCGCTGTGTATACAACTTTTTTGATTGTTAATTTGGTTTTGTTCGTTTTCATTTCTCAAAAATTACTCCTTGACTTGATTATGATAAGAGTATATACTAGAACTGAACATATAAAAATATTCAGAATCGGAGTTTTTTATAATACCAGATGAAATATGTAATTGACAGTTCAGCAAAGAAAAGCGCGTATTTACAGCTCTATGAACAGGTAAAAAGCGATATAGTAAGCGGTCTATATCCATATAACACAAAGCTGCCATCAAAAAGATTACTTGCAGAAGAATGCGGTGTGAGTATCGTAACGGTTGAACATTCGTATACTCTGCTTTGTGATGAAGGATATATTGAACCAAAGGAAAGAAGTGGTTATTTCGTTATATATCAAAGCAAGGATTTCTTTTCTTCGGATAGTTTACCCGATACCAAAAAAGAAATAGACGTTCCTATACATATAAACACAAAAACAGACTTTCCTTTCTCGGTGTTTGCGCGGTCTATGAGAAAAGTGCTTAATGATTATGGTGACGGTCTGTTTACAAAGCCGTCAAATTACGGCTGTATGCAGCTTAGGGAAGTTTTAGCACGTTATCTCGAAAGAAGCAGGGGAATAAAGACTAACCCCGAACAAATAATAATCGGTTCGGGGGCTGAATACCTGTACGGTCTTATAGTATCTATGCTTGGCAGGGACAGAATATACGCCTGCGAAAAGCCGTCTTATGAAAAAATAGAATTGGTCTACAAAGCAAACGGAGTTAAGTTTGATATGCTTCCGCTTGGTAAAGATGGAATAAACAGTAAACATCTTGCCAATACAAACGCGTCCGTTTTGCATATAACGCCATACAGAAGTTTTCCAAGTGGAGTTACCGCAAGCGCGTCAAAGAAAAGGGAATATTTATACTGGGCTTCTTTAGGCGACAGATATATCGTTGAAGACGACTTTGAGTCTGAATTTACTGTTTCCAAAAAGAACGAAGAAACAATATTTTCTCTTTCTGAGAATGACAACGTTATATATATGAATACTTTTTCAAAAACAGTGTCTCCGTCTCTCCGTGTCGGCTATATGGTTCTTCCAACCAAACTATTGGATATTTTTTCCAAAACCGTCGGTTTTTATTCGTGCACAGTACCCTTGTTTGAACAGCTTGTACTTGCTGAGATAATAAATAACGGCGACTTTGAAAGGCATATAAACCGAGTAAGAAGAAACAAGCGAAAAAATATGTAGCTTATATTTTCTTATATTCTGTAATCAAAAATTCTACCTTTGTTGTAAGTTTATCTATACTGTCAAGCTTATGCATATCCTTCTGAGAAGTATTATAATAATAGGGAGTCATTTTGAAAAGAGAAATTATATCCTGATTGCAGTCAAGGGTAATCTCGTATTTTATTTCTTTGCTTCCTATTATTTCAAAGCCTGATTTGTGTGGGTCTACGTATTTATTTTTATAAGGAACGTCATACACCGCGTTTTTAAGTTCGAGTAAGTGGTTTTCCATAGGCGTTACGGTTATAAGCCGTCCACCATTTTTAAGCACTCTCAAATATTCTTCGGGGCTGTCGGGCGCAAATATGTTTATAACAGCATCTAATGACTCGTTATGTATAGGCATATCATATATACTCGCAACGGCAAAAGATGCTTCTTTGCATTTTCTTGCCGCTTTTTTTAGTGCATCCTTCGATACGTCAATTCCGTATACATCATTATTCATTGAAAATACACTTGTATAATATCCTTCTCCGCATCCTGCGTCAAGAACGATATTACCCTTGCCGAGAATATTATTTACAGCGTTTCTCATAGGCTCGTAGTAGCCTTTTTCAAGAAACGACTCTCTGGAATCAACCATAAGTTTGTCATCGCCGTGTATACCCTGCTTGTTTGACATAAGCAGATTGACGTAGCCCTGTTTTGCTTTGTCAAAGTTATGGTTGTTTTCACATATAAAGCCTTTTTCGTTTTCCTGTAATATATTTTTACATACAGGACAGCAAAATACAGTCTGGTGTGACATAACGTGCCTTTCTTGTTATTTTATCTCAATATCAATTCCGTTGACTTCGACTCCGCCTTCAGCGCGTATCATAATATATTTGATGCCGTTGATTACCTGTGTGGATACAAGGTCTTTTCTTTCGGGGTTAACCTTTATTGAAACGTCAGCCGTTTCAAGATTGAATTTTTTGACGTCAACGATGCTCTTAGGCGATATTTCAGCGTTAGCGCCGAACTGTTCGTCAAATTTTTCTCCAAAATCGTCAATTTTATTCTGGTCAATGCCGCAGAACTGCAACATACTCTTGAAAGTATTTTTTGAAAGTGCAAGCGGCTCGTCATCTTTTGAGTTTTTGTGTTCTTCAAGCATTTCCGCTACCTGTTCGTGAACGGTTTTTACCGTTTCAAAATCACATTCGTCGGAAAGTGTAGTCTTAAGACAGCTGCCGAAGTTTTCTTTTTGCTCAGCCGCCGACATAGGCAGTTCTACGTTAAATATGTTCTGTATAAAATCGGGGTGTATATTTGAAATATCGTGAGTGTAGTAGAGTGCGCTGTAAATATTGGTTGCGCGGTTGTCAAAGCTTGGGAACATAAATCCGAGCTGTGTCTGACCGAGCAGAGTTTGTACCGATACGGAACGGAACAGATTGTCATCATTACGGAAATACAGACCCGTATTAAGCGGTTTGATAGGACAAATACTGCATATTATATATGAAAACATTTGTGTGGAAGAATCGTCCTTGCTTCCGTCTTTTGAATATGTAAACACGTCGTAAGTATCGTGCGCAAGAAGTATAGCATAACTTCCTTCAAACTTTACACTTGAAATAACCTTTGAATAAAAAGTGTTAAGCGCTTCCGTATCTTTTAGTGCAGACGAACGGAGCTTCATAAGAAGCCCATGTTCTTCACTTGACTCAACCTGTTTTGTGCTGAAATCCATACTCAGAAGATTTGTGCCGAGTGAACC
>JAZRPI010000176.1:0-4526 GCA_045649165.1 Eubacteriales bacterium
GAAATTGCAGGACTTCCCGTTGTAACACGTACACTTATTGAATTCGAAGAATCGCCCTATATAGACGAAATAATCATCGTTTCTAAATCAGACGAAGTAGACCTTTATACAGAAATGATCGACAGATACTCTCTGTCAAAAGTAAAAAGAATTGTCAAAGGCGGAAACACAAGACAGGAATCGGTTTTAAACGGATTTCGCTCAGTTTCCGAAAAATCAGACTTTGTATGTATACACGACGGTGTAAGATGCCTTATCACTCAGGAAAATATTAAAAACGTTATTAAAGCGGCATATCTGCACAACTCTGCTTGTGCGGCTACAAAAGTTTACGATACTTTGAAAATGGCGGACTCTTCTCTCTTTATTGAAGATACCCCCGACAGAAATAAGGCTTGGTGCGCTCAGACTCCGCAGGTGTTCAAAACTGACCTATACAGAGCTTGCGCATATTCCGCAAAAAAAGAAGGCTTGTCCGTTACCGACGACTGTATGCTTGTTGAAAACTACGGTTTCAAAGTAAAACTCGTTGACTGCGGAAGAAACAATTTGAAAATCACAACGAAAGACGATATAGTTCTTGCAGAAGCAA
The DNA here is from genome assembly GCA_045649165.1 of Eubacteriales bacterium. Classification (GTDB taxonomy): domain Bacteria; phylum Bacillota; class Clostridia; order Oscillospirales; family CAG-272; genus RGIG1995. Next base: position 593 of record JAZRPI010000176.1, read on the forward strand.
TAATAAATTCACGAAGCGACAAAAAGGAAAATATGATGAGAATCGGCCACGGATACGACGTTCACAAACTTGTAGAAAACAGAAAACTCATTCTCGGCGGAGTTGAAATCAAGCATGATAAAGGTCTTGACGGCCATTCTGATGCTGACGTATTGATTCACGCAATTATGGACTCTGTCATTGGTGCTTTAGGTCTTGGCGATATCGGTCTTCATTTTCCCGACAACGACAAAAAATACAAAAATATCGACAGCTTCGTACTTGCAAAAAGAACGGCAGAACTGTTGAAAGAAAATGGATATAAAATATCAAATATTGATGCAACTCTGATTATGCAAGCGCCTAAGGTAAGACCCTACATTGAACAGATGCAGAAAAACATTGCAGACGTCTATTCAATCGACTTATCCTGCGTCAACGTAAAAGCAACAACCGAAGAAGGTCTGGGCTTTACAGGCGAAAAATTAGGTATAGCTGCTCACTCAGTCTGCTTAATCACAAAAATATAAAAGAACAAAGGGAGCTTACAACCACTCCCTTTGACTTCGATATTTAATTTTCCGTATACTGTTATTTTTTAATGCGCTTAAACAGTACAGATATCTATATTAAAATGCGGCTTTACAGGCGAAAAAATCAGCACACTATCCTTTGTTTTCATCATTCTTTACGTCCTTGCCTGTTTCTCGCATTGTTGCATATCTGTTATTATTTTATGTGGTTTGGTTACTTTCGCCACCACACACAACATTCACAAAAAACACATTTTTTTATAAACTATTTCAAACTGCTATTATCCCGCAATTGATAGGCAGTTTTTGGAGGAAAAACACTATGATAAAAATTTCACCTTCTATACTTTCATGCGATTTTGCAAACTTAGGACGCGATGTTGCTAAGGCCGAAAACGGCGGCGCTGAATATTTACATATAGACGTTATGGACGGTCTATTTGTTCCTAACATTTCATTTGGTGCGCCTATCCAGAAAGCAATCCGCAAACAGAGTAAAATGGTATTCGATACACACTTGATGATTGTTGACCCTATCCGCTATATCGAAGATTTTGTAAAAGCGGGTTCTGATATTATCACAATTCATCTCGAAAGCTGCGACAACGTTGCAGAAGTACTCGACAAAATCCATTCATTCGGGCTTAAAACAGGTCTTTCAATCAAACCGAAGACACCTGTTGAAGACGTTATTCCCTTTATTGACAAGGTAGACATGCTTCTTATTATGTCTGTTGAACCCGGATTTGGCGGTCAGTCATTTATTCCTGAATCGTTAGAAAAGATTAGAAAAGCGAGAGAATTATTCCCTAACCTTGATATTGAAGTCGACGGCGGTATAAATGCTGATAACATTGGAGAAATCGTAAAAAACGGCGCTAACGTCATTGTTGCAGGTTCTTCTGTATTTGGTTTTGAAGACGTTTCATCGGCTATTCAGACTCTTCGCGAAAAAGCAGAAGCATAAATCTATTTTTTAACTTTACCAAAGGGGTTTTGTTATGAAAACAATCAAGCTTTTTGAATATATCAAAGCTTTGGAAATCAACGGATTACTTATTTCGTATAATCTTCCCGAAAAGGCTCTTGAAAAAGACGTTGAGTGTCTTACCTACGACACAAGAGAGATTACAAACAACGCTTTGTTTATCTGCAAGGGCGCACATTTCAAAGAAGAATATCTTGATTTTGCTTTGAATAACGGCGCATTTTGTTACGTATCGGAAAAGGTATACAACCAAAACAACGGAATACTCGTTTCCGATATTAGAAAAGCTATGCCAATTCTTGCGGCTTTGTTTTTTGACAATGCTCCCGCAAAAATAGTTTCAGTCGGTATTACCGGCACTAAAGGTAAAAGTACTGTTACTTACTATTTAAGAGCGATACTTGACCTTTATATGAAAAACCACAAAAGACCGCCCTGCGCTGTTATTTCGTCAATTGATACTTTCGACGGCGTAATCAATAAAGAGTCTCATATCACGACTCCCGAAGCGGTTGAATTTTACGGTCATTTCAATAATGCATATAATTCGGGAATTACCCACCTTGTTACTGAAATTTCAAGTCAGGCTTTAAAATACGACAGAGTTTCGGGCGTAAACTTTGACGTGGCTGTCTTTACAAACATAGGAACAGACCACATAAGCCCTGTTGAACACGCAGATTTTGAAGACTACTTCTCATCAAAACTCAAAATTTTTGACAACTGTAAAAATGCTTGTGTCAACTCCGATTCAGATTTTGCTGAAAGAATCATAAAAGAAGCAAAGGCAAAATGTAACGTTGTTACCTACGGCACAAAAGAAACAGACACCATTTATTGCAGTAATATTGAAAAATGCGGCGACGGTTTTTCTTTTGACGTACAAACACCAAGCTTCAAGGACAAGCTCTATATCACAATGCCCGGTATATTCAACGTTTCAAATGCACTTGCAGCTATTGCGGTATGTCATATTCTCGGCGTTGACAAAAAATATATAATTGACGGACTGAAAGAAGCAAGAGTAAGCGGAAGAATGCAGGTATATAAGAGTGCCGATGAAAAAATTGCAGTAATCGTTGACTATGCACACAACAAAATGAGTTTCAATGCTCTTTATAATACAGTTGGCATAGAATACCCCGGTTATAGTGTAGTTTCAGTTTTCGGCTGTCCCGGTTGCAAGGCACATCTCAGAAGAAAAGACCTTGCAGAAGAAGCTGACGAACATTCAGATTATATCGTAATTACCGAAGAAGACTCAGGCGAAGAACCCTTTGAATCAATAGCGAACGATATTGCTGCAAACATTAAAAAATGTCAGTATTCAAAAATTGAAGACCGCGGACTCGCTTTGCGTGATGCGATTTTCGGATTCAAGGCTGACAAAAAGGTTATTCTGTTTACAGGAAAAGGCGAAGAAACAAGACTCAAACGCGGTCTTGTCTACGAAGACTGTCCCACCGATGCAGAACTTGCAATACAATTTTTGAAAGAATACGACAGCAGTGTTCTTGCTGCTAAATAATAAACATTTTACACAAAATTTGAAAGGATAAGACTGATATGTGCGGTTTTACCGGATTTTTTTCAGATAATAAAGAACTTATAAACAGAAACGAAATCATCAAGAAAATGAGTGATACAATCATTCACAGGGGCCCCGACAGCGAAGGTTCTTTTGTTGATGATTACGTTGCTCTCGGATTTCGCCGTTTGAGTATTATTGACCTTGAAGGCGGCGATCAGCCCATTCATTCAGCTGACGGAAGATATGTAATCGTTTTTAACGGAGAAATATACAATTACAGAGAGTTACGTAAAGAATTAGAAGAACAAAACGGCTGTGTATTCTCTACCAATTCAGATACTGAAGTAATTTTGAATACATATACGGTTTATAAAGAAAAAACCGCAGAAAGACTCCGCGGTATGTTCGCTTTTGTTATTTACGACAAAGAAAACCATACACTCTACGGAGCTCGCGACTATTTCGGAATTAAACCTTTTTACTATGGAATATTTGACAACACACTCGTTTTCGGCTCTGAAATCAAGTCTTTCCTTCCCCACCCAAGCTTCAAAAAGGAAGTTAACAAGGACGCACTGAAGATGTATCTTGAATTCCAGTATTCTCCTATGAAAGAATGTATGTTCAAGGGCGTTTATAAGCTTACACCCGGTTCGTATTTCACATACGAAAATGGAGAATTTACTGAAACAAGCTACTTTGAACCTACCTTTTCTCCCGAAAAGCGTTCTTTTGAAGAAGCAGTAAAAATCATTGACGAAACAGTACTCTCATCAGTAGAATATCATCAGATTGCAGACGTTGAAGTCGGCTCTTTCCTTTCAGGCGGCGTTGACTCAAGCTACGTTGCTTCAACTGTCCGCAAAGGCAGAATCAAGCCTATGAAAACCTATTCAGTCGGTT
>JAZRPI010000177.1:0-9619 GCA_045649165.1 Eubacteriales bacterium
GGTATTGAAACAATGTTTACCCTTTTATCGGTACATTGTGCAGACAGTCTTGCAAGAACAAGCAATTTCCAAGGCTCTCCCTGATACAAAAGCGCACACTCGGAAGAATATTTTTCTTCAAGTCTTTTTGCAACTTCAATAGCTTTCTGTTTCAATCTTTTTTCTTTTGTCATTATCTTATCTGACCGTTACCCGAAACAAGATATTTAACAGTAGTCAACGCTTCAAGCCCCATAGGACCGCGCGCGTGTAACTTCTGTGTAGAAATACCGATTTCAGCGCCAAAACCAAACTCGTTTCCGTCAGTAAATCTTGTTGACGCGTTTACGTATACTGCAGCTGCATCAATAGTCTTCTGGAAATATTCGGCAGTCTGTATATTATTTGTAATAATAGCTTCGCTGTGCTTTGTATTATATTTATTGATATGGCTTACAGCTTCTTCAACCGAGTCAACAACCTTGATTGCAATAATATAGTCATCATATTCTGTTGCATAATCTTCTTCAGTAGCAGCCAAAGCATTTGCAAGAATTTTTCTTGTCTTTTCGCATCCGCGTATTTCAAGGTTAAACTGTGCTGAAATTTGTGCAAACTTAGGCAAGAAATCTTCTGCAACAGACGAGTGAACAAGCAAAGTTTCAATCGCATTACAGACAGACGGTCTCTGGTTCTTCGCATTTGAAGCAACCTTAACAGCCATATCTATGTCAGCGTCCTTGTCAACGTAAAGGTGGCAGTTACCTGCACCCGTTTCAATAACAGGCATCTTTGAATTTTCAACAACAGTTTTGATAAGCCCTGCACTGCCGCGGGGAATGAGTACGTCAATGTGCTCTCTCATACTCATAAGTATGGTTGCACCTTCTCTTGATGTGTTGTCAACAAGAGCCAAAGCATCCGAATTAATTCCCGCTTCTTCAAGAGCTTTTTTCATAAGAGTGATAAACACTCTGTTTGTATTTATAGCTTCTTTACCACCGCGAAGCACAACAGCGTTACCTGTTTTTATACAAAGAGCCGCCGCGTCAACTGTTACGTTGGGTCTTGCTTCAAAAATAATTGCAACAACGCCTAAAGGCACTCTTGTTTTCTTTATTTCAATTCCGTTCGGTCTTGTCCAGACTTCGCCCATACCGAGAACGTCTTTGAGACCTACAAGTTCGTACAAAGCGTCGCTTATACCCTTAATTCTCGCTTCGTTCAATGTAAGACGGTCAACCATAGTGGGAACAACGCCGTTTTTCTCAGCATCACTCACGTCTATCGCGTTGGCTTCAAGTATCTTGTCTTTGTTTTCAATAAGAGCTTTCGCTATATTGATAAGAGCTTGATTTCTCTGCGGAAGACTACTTGTCGCAATAGAACTTTCGGCAGCCTTTACCGACTTACAAAGGCTTTCTATATATTCATAAATTTCTTTTGTGAATTCCATAATAATCACCGTATTTTTTAAGATTATTTTGTAAACGGCGCAAAATATGAGCCGTGCTGAATACCGTCGTTGAGCATATCGTAGAGTATTGAGAAATCTTCGCCGCTGACAATCATCATAGGTATGCCGTTTCCACAAGCAATTTCAGCCGCGTGGAGTTTTGATGTCATACCGCCTGTACCGCGCGCAGAACCTGCACCGTCAGCGCAGGCGTACATTGATTCGTCAACCTTTTCAATTCTTTTAAGCATTTTGGCATTGGGGTTAGTTCTCGGGTCGCTGTCGTAAAAACCGTCTGTATCACTCATATTTATAAGCAAATCAGCACCTGCAAGAACTGAAACGTAAGCTGACAGCGTATCGTTGTCGCCAAACTTGATTTCATCAAATGCAACGGTGTCGTTTTCGTTAACTATCGGAATACAACCCATATTCAAAAGAGTTGCAAAAGTATTCTGTGCATTTGTTCTGGGTATTTCATTTGTTACTGTATCTCTTGTAAGAAGAATCTGAGCTACCGTATGACCGTAGTCGCCGAAAAATCTTTCGTAAATCATCATAAGTACGCCCTGACCTACTGCCGCCAAAGCCTGTTTTTCTTCAACACTTGACGGTCTTCTTTCGAGATTTAATTTACCTATTCCGGCAGACACAGCACCTGATGATACGAGCACTACTTCTCTTCCTGTATTTTTAAGGTCGCTGAGAACACGGCACATCTTTTCAATTCTCTTGAGATTGAGTTTTCCGTTTTCGTATGTAAGCGTAGATGAGCCAACCTTTACGACTATTCTTTTTGCATTTTTTACCTTTTCCATAGTTTGTCTTTCTTTCTATTTCAAAAATTTTCTAAAAACTCTTTTAATCTGTCAAAAAATATATTATAATAGTATTATATTATATTCATACCCTTTTTTCAAGGGGGTTTTGAACGATTTTATTATACTTTTTGATACTTTGACACATTAATATAGGAGAATATGGATTTATGAAAGAAAAAGTAACTCTCGTTGTTTCGGGAATAAAAATTGATATTGTTACCGAAGACGACATAGAATACGTAAAAGGTCTTGGCAGACTGCTTGAAAACAGAGTCAGCGACCTTGTTATTGCTTCAGCTGACAGACAGAAAAACGAAGCACTCTTACTTTGTGCGCTTGACTACCTTGATGAAAGAAACAAGCTTAAAAAAGAAAACGAAGAACTAAAAGCAGAACTTAGAAAATACAAAAAATAAGAAAGGCACGTTTTAAGATTATGATGAAGTTTATTAAATACACAGCATTCCCTGTACTTTGCGGAATAGTAGTAGGCATGATGCTTGCATCTTTCACAAAAGATATCGCGGCACTTTCTTGGCTTTCATTCGGACTCAGCTTCGGTATGACAAGTCCTGTTGTACTTGATTTGAGCTTGATTAAGCTTACTCTCGGCGTTACAGTTGATTTGAACGTTGCAACAATTATATGTATTACCCTTTCGCTCGTAATCGCAAAATACATAAACAAGAGATAATCATTTATGAAAATCATACTGGCTTCAAAATCTCCGCGCAGACGGAAGATGCTGAAAGAACTTGGAATAAAATATACCGTATGGTCGGGCGAAACTGATGAAAGCGTTGACAGAAAATACAGACCTGATACATTGGTAAAACTTCTTTCAAAAAGAAAGGCTATGGCTGCTCTTTCTGAAATAAAAACAAAAGATACACTCATCATCGCATCGGATACACTTGTTGTTCTCGGCGACAAAGTTTTAGGCAAACCTAAGGACGATGACGATGCAAGAAAAATGCTCCGTTCTATGAGTGGGACAAGCCACTACGTTTATTCGGGGGTTGCTGCAATTTTCAACGGCAAAATTGTATGCGACTACGAAAAAACGCAGATAAAATTCAGAGAAATATCTGACAAAGAAATTGAAAGATATATAAAAACAGGCGAACACAGAGATAAAGCTGGCAGTTACGGAATACAGGAAAAGGGCGGCTACTTCGTTGAAAAAGTCAACGGCGACATAAACAACGTAGTAGGACTTCCTGTTTTGAAACTGCGAAATATGATTTACAAAGAATTTTCGATTGATTTATTTGATAACTAAAAAATTTAGGGGTGTAATATGGCAAGAATAATCGGGGTTGACCTTGGCACCGCAAATACTTATATATACAGAAAAGGCAGGGGCGTTGTCGTTAAAGAGCCTTCAATTATTGCAATTAACGAACAGACAAACAAGGTCGTAGCCCTTGGCGAAGATGCTTACGCTATGGAAGGCAAAGAGCCTAACAACGTAAAAACTTTCAGACCCATAAAAGATGGCGTTATTTCTGAATTTGATATTACAGTCGCTATGCTTCACGGCTTTTTCGTTAAGGCGGCAGGAAAAGGTAGTGTAAACCGTCCTAACGTTGTATTGGCTGTTTCTCAGAATATAACCGAAGTTGAAAGAAGAGCCTTGGAAGAAGCGGCAACCGAAGCGGGAGCAAGAAGTATTGCTGTCGTTCAGTCTCCATTTGCGGCGGCACTTGGAGCATCTTTACCTATTGAACAACCGCGCGGAAGTATGATTGTGCATATTGGCGGCGGCACAACAGACGTTGCTGTTATGAGTCTTGGCGGAATTGTTGAGTCAGGCTCTGTCAGAATTGGCGGAGACGAAATTGACGACGCTATTCTTTTGTATCTCAAGCATAAATATAACCTTATTGTCAGCAGAACAGACGCTGAAGAAATCAAAATACAGATTGGTTCTATATCTCCCAACTCTTCCGACAAAGAAATGGAAGTTTACGGCAGAGATGCATTGAGCGGACTTCCTTTGAAGGTCAAAGTAAAGAGTGAAGAACTAAAGGAACCCATCAAAGAACAGATAGGCCATATCGTAGACTGTATTAAGTCCACGTTAGAAAAACTTCATCCCGAGCTTTGCGCCGACATACACGATTTTGGTATGACTCTTACAGGTGGCGGAAGTCTTTTAGACGGTATTGATGAATATTTTTCAAAACTCTTCGGCTTTGAAGCAAAGGTTGCAGAAAAACCGCTCGACTGCTGTGTAGAAGGTATTGAAAAAATAGTTGAACTTTTCCCACAGGCGCTTGATTTTAACGAATAAACTGTTTTTTAGGAGAAAACACTGTGAAAAATCTGTTTGAAAACAAATTTCTGATTGTTACTCTTGTAATTGCCATATTACTTGTTGGAACAACGTCTTTTATATCTGCTCTTGGGTACACTTCCTATGTCAGAAATGCCATAGGCATTGTTCTCACGCCTATACAAAAGGGCGCGAATTCTGTTTTTGACAGCATTGAATCTCACTTTGTCAGCAAAGACGAATACAAAAAAATAAAAGAAGAAAATGATAAGCTAAAACAACAGATAGCAGAACAGCAAGAGAACTTAGCAAACGCAGAAAATGCTTTAGAAGAAAACGAAAAATTGAAAGAATATTTAGGCATTAAGGACGAGCATAACGATTTTGTTATGACAGATGCAGAAGTTATAAGCAATACTTCTTCAAGTAACTCTATGGTAATTACAATCAATAAAGGATTGTCCCACGGTATGAAACCGGGTCTCCCCGTTATTGATAAATTTGGACTTATCGGCTGTATTGACGAAGTCGGCCACAACTGGTCAAAGGTAAGAACTATAATCTCCCCCGATACTTCAGTCGGCGTATACGTTGAAAGAACGGGCGAAAATGGAATTTCCAGCGGAACTTTTTCTGCATCAAAAGAAGAAATGTTTACAGTAAGCTATCTTGGTAACAACACAGACGTAGCCGTTGGCGACAGAATTATCAGTTCAGGCGACGGAAGTATGTTCCCTAAAGGACTTTTGCTTGGTACTGTCACAAAAATAGAAAAAGACTCAAATTCAAGAGAAACTATCGCTTTTGTAACCCCTATTTCACAGATTAAGGAAGTAAAATCGGTAATGGTTATTACCGAATTCACAATGCTGTATGAATAAAAGAATTGGCTTCAATATCGGTGCAATTGTCAGTTTTTTGGCGTATACGGTACTTGCGGTACTTTTCACAGTACTGCAAACTACCCTTGTTTGCCGTTATCAAATTCTTGACGCTGTTGCTGATATTGTGATTGGCGTAATTGTATATTTAGGTATTTACCGCGGTGAAAAAACGGCGGCTTTGTTCGGTTTGTTTATAGGTCTTTGTATAGACGGACTGTCAGGGGTCGGCGTATCTTTTCTGCCGCTTTTTTATTGCCTTTGCGGCTTTGTTTGTGCAACCATTGGCTCAAACGCAAAAGACAATGCAAAGTTTGCCGCTTTTCTTGTTACAATCCCTGCCGTTTGTCTTTCCAGAACGGTTATAACCTTTATTGACTGCTTACTAAAATACGGAAACACAGTGAATTATAAGCAATTTTTATTATCTACTGCTCTTCCTGAATTTTTATCAACGCTTATACTTTGTTTGCCAGTATTCTTGATTGTAAAAATATACGAAACACCACTTAACTTTGCTCGTCGTAGGGGGTGGATTGATTGAAAAAATCTCATAGATTTCATCTTAGATATATGGTTATGATTGCATTTTTTGTTGCAGTCTGCCTTGTTTTTGTCGGCAGAGTAATTTATCTGAATATAACCGCGCCCGATGATATTTCAAACTCTGATTTATATATCAGAACGGTAAACGTTGACGCTATGCGTGGAGAAATATACGACAGAAACGGCAACAAGCTCGTTTCAAACAGCTATACTTATAACGTATATCTTGATGCTAATAGTTTTCCAAAAACAAACAAGGAAATAAACAGTTTGCTTATTTCACTTCTCGACATTTTGCCTGAAACGACAGAAAAAATCTTCCCGCTTGAAAGCGACTACCCTGATTTTACTTATAAAAACTTTGACACAGACAGTAATGAATATAAATCATTTGCAAAAATGCTTGATTTCTTTTCTTTGAAAAGGGATATTGATGTAAAAGATTTTACTGACTTTCTTATAAAAAGATACGGCATTGTTGACGAAAACAACAAGTTAACCGTAGAAAAGAAAGAAATAAAAAGACTTCTTGAAATCAGATACGAGATTGAGAGATGTCAGTTCAGCACACTCAACCCCTATACAATATCAAAAAACGTTACTCAAAAAACTCTTACATCGGTAAAAGAAGCAACCCTTCACGGTGTTGAAATCGAAAAGGTTGCAACAAGAACTTACAACTACCCAGGCTACGCTTCACACATACTCGGCAGAACGGGAAAAATTCCATCGGGTGAGCTTGATGCGTATTTGGAAAAAGGCTATTCTATGGACTCAATAGTCGGTATTGAAGGTGCGGAAAAGGCTTTTGAAGAATACTTACGCGGTGCTGACGGAAAGCTTGTTATTGTTGAAGACAAGAACGGAAACGTCGTTGACGAATACTACAAAACAGAGCCAATAGCGGGAAAAGACGTATATCTCACAATAGATATTAATTTACAGATTACTGCCGAAGACGCCCTTTCTTACAATGTAAGATACATTAAAGAAAAGGCTGACAAAGAAATACTCGAAAACACTTTAAAGTACACAGACGAAAACGGAAACATTAAGCCGAATGCAAAAATTCCACAGTATATCGGCGAAGACGTCACGTCTGGTGCTGCAACTTTGGTCAACCCCAATAACGGCGAAATATATGCCCTTGCATCATATCCGACCTATGACCTTACAACATACGTACAAGAATATAACAATCTTCTTACAGCCCCCAATAATCCCCTTTATAACAGAGCGCTTATGGGTGTTTACGAGCCCGGTTCTACTTTCAAAATCGGTGTTGCGGCTGCAGCTCTTGAATATGGAATAATTAACAAGAATACAAAAATATACGACAGCGGTATTTATAAATACTACAAAGACTTTCAGCCGCAATGTTGGATATATACTTCTCACAAATACGGACACGGCAATTTGAACGTTATATCTGCAATTCAGCATTCTTGTAACTACTTCTTCTACGAAACAGGAAGACTGCTTACCATTGAAAGAATGAACGAATACACAAGACAGCTCGGTCTTGGCGAGTATACAGGTATTGAGCTTAACGAATCAAAGGGTATTCTTGCAGGTCCAGATTACAGTTCGTCAATAAACAAACTGTGGGTGCCCGGCGATACTGTACAGGCGGCAATCGGTCAGTCTGACAATACTTTTACACCCTTGCAGATTTCAACATATCTTTCAACCATTATAAACGGCGGTACAAGATATCAAGCGCACATACTCCACTCTGTACGCGACTTCGGCACAAATGAAGTTATTTATACACAAGAGCCAAAGGTAATGAACACCGTTAACATCTCTGCCGACAATCTCAACACTTTGAAAGTCGGTATGAGAAACGTTATGGAAAACGGTACGGCAGCTCCCGTATTTTCAAACTACCCCTTGGATATAGGCGGTAAAACAGGTACGGCTCAGGTAGGCAAAACAAAGAGTAACAACGGTATATTTATGGCTTTTGCGCCCTATAATAATCCTGAAGTTGTCGCATCTTGCGTTATTGAACAAGCGGGCGGCAGTAACGACGTCGGCGTTACTATCAGAAGAATGTTCAACAAGTATTTCAACATAAACGAATAAAACCATATACGGAAACAAAAATATGAAAAAACTACTGTTTTTATTTATCTTTCTTGTTTGTGTGTTTTTGTGCTTCTCGTGTTCTTCTGTTCCAAAAGACACGGGCGACTTTGAATGCACTTTCAATCAAGAAGAAAAAACGGCATCAATAGACAAGTACAATGGTAAAGATACCGAGATTGTAATCCCAGACGCCTTCGGAAAATACAAGGTAACAAAAATAGGCTATCAAGCGTTTAACGAATTGTTTGAAATTACTTCAGTTACACTTCCGAAACATCTTGAAATAATTGATTTTCAAGCCTTCAGACTTTGTGTTAGCCTTGAAGAAATTATCTTTCCCGACACTTTGACAACTATTGAAACAGCCGCATTTGCTGACTGCAGAAACTTGAAAGAAGTTACGATACCAAAAAACATATCAAAGCTTGGAATTGGTGTATTTTCTTATTGCAACAGCTTAGAAAAAATTATCGTTGACAAAGAAAACAAGATATATTCTTCCGATGAATACGGCGTATTGTATATGAATAACAAAATCCTTATGCACTACCCTGCGGCAAGTGAAAACACAGAATATACTATACCTGAAGGTGTTACAGAAATAGATGCCGCGGCATTCGCAAATACGGAAAATCTTGAAGACGTTACCTTCCCTTCTTCACTTGAATTAGTCAGCGTTAACGCTTTTGAAAAATCCAATATTACAAAAGCTGTATTCGGAAACAAGCTGAAAAAAATATCCGAAAACGCCTTTAGTGAGTCTATGCTTTGTGAAATTTCACTCACAAACAACGTTGAAGAAATAGGAGCAAAGGCATTTGCATATTGTCCTTTGACAAGTATAAACATTCCAGCATCCGTAAAACGAATAGGCTCTTACGCTTTTGAAGGTTGCTCAGCGATTGAAAAGTTTGTCGTCGATAAAAATAATCTGTTTTACACATCAGACGAGCACGGCGTACTTTTCACAAAGGATATGGAAGCTCTGATTAATTACCCATTAGCTAATACAAATGAAGAATACACTATTCCGAACGGTGTAGCAAGAATAGCAGAAAATGCTTTCAGATATAATATAAACCTAAAAAAAATCACAATTCCCGACTCGGTTGAAACCATTGAAAGCTATGCCTTTGGTTCATGCATATACTTAAAAGATATTGTATATGAAGGAACAAAACCAAGTAATATAGTAGAAAATGCTTTTGAAAAATAACATAAAAAACTCACACTGCAAAAGTGTGAGTTTTTTATGTTATTCTTTTCTTATTTTTCGGGGTCAAGCAAGGGCCAGTATGCTTTCATATAGTCAAGTCCTGACCAAATTGTCATAAACACCATAAATGCAACTGAAACATAACTTAATACGTGATACTGTGCAATAAACGTACCTGCAAAGAATGCGGGTTCAAGAATCATTACAAGAATACATACAATCTGTGATACTGTCTTGATTTTACCGAGTATTGCCGCCGCAATTACAACAGACGCGCTATTTGAAACAATCATACGAAGTGATGTAACTGCAATTTCACGCAAGATAACAAAGAATGTAGCCCATGCAAAA
>JAZRPI010000178.1:0-3992 GCA_045649165.1 Eubacteriales bacterium
TTCAATGATAGCAACTTCTTCTTTTTCTTCTACCTGCTGATCTTCGTTTTCGTTGTTTCCAATCTGTCCTGCGTTGTTGTCGTAGTCAGAATTATTGCCTGAGCTAGAACCGCCGCAAGCTGTAAACACAGCCAAAACAGAGAGAATCATAACCAAACAAAGTGCCATTGATAATAATTTTTTCATAACAATTCTCCTCGTTATTAAATATAAATTTGATTGACTGTATTATACCACTTTATCATTATTATGTCAATAATTTAGCCCCCCACAAAAAAAACAGATTTGTATTGACACAATCAAGTTCTGTATGATACAATTTTCGTATAAGGTTGGTGAATTTATGTATATCAAAGAAACTTTAGAAACAAAAATCGTAGACACCTGTGACGTACTCGTATGCGGCGGCGGATTCGGCGGTATTTCTGCGGCTCTCGCGGCGGCAAGACAGGGCAAAAAGGTTATACTTCTTGAAAAGCAGTATATGCTAGGCGGTCTCGGCACGGCAGGACTTATAACAATATATCTTCCCCTTTGCGACGGAATGGGAAAACAGGTATCATTCGGTATTGCAGAAGAGCTTTTCCGTCTGTCAATTTCTATGGGTTATGAAGCTGACTATCCTGCAAACTGGCTTGACAGCAGCGATAAAGCAAACAGAACTGAAAAAGACAAACGTTTTCAAGTACAGTACAATCCACAGTTGTTCGCTATCCTTGCAGAAAAATTGCTTCTTGAAAACGGCGTAAAAATACTGTACGGCGCTTATGCTGTCGGTGTTGAAAAAACTAATGACAAAATCACTTCCGTTATAATCGAAGGTAAGTCGGGCAGACAGGCAATTAAGGTTAACACCGTTGTTGACGCGACAGGCGACTGCGATATTGCTCTTTTTGCGGGTGCTCCTACCGAGCTTTTCAAACAGGGTAACGTTCTTGCATCATGGTACTATTCATACGGTAAAAACGGCTACAACCTTAACACAGTAGGCTTTGCCGATATCCCCGATGACCAAAAAACAGAAACAAACAAAGTTGAACTTCTTTCAAACAGACGTTTTGCAGGTATTCATACAGACGAATTATCGGAAATGACTATTCTTTCACATAATTCTACACTTAATGATGTAAAGAAAAAAAGACAGTCTGACGAAAGCATACTGCCTGTTACAATAGCAACCACACCACAGATACGAATGACAAGAAAAATCGTGGGCGAATATACTCTGCACGATACGGAAGTACACAAATACTTTGAAGATTCAATCGGTATGGTTTCCGACTGGAGAAAACGTGGCCCAATATACGAAGTGCCATTCTCTACACTCTATTCAAAGACAGTGAAAAACCTTATCACTGCAGGAAGATGCACTTCTGTTACAGACTCAATGTGGGATATAATGAGAGTTATTCCCTGCTGTGCTGTTACGGGCGAAGCGGCGGGTATTGCTTGTTCAATGACCGATGATTTCTCTTCAATAGATATAAAAGAGCTTCAGAAAAAATTGGTTGAAAACGGCGTTATACTCCACGAAAGCGAACTAAAATAAGACAGTAAAAGCATTATAATACAGGTATCGGAATTATAAAAGCATCCGATACCTGTTTTTTCAACAAAATGACTGATTATATAAAATGTTATTTTCATAATAGGTTGACATGTTTAAGTGATTATGTTACAATGGTTTGAATAAGTTTATTGATATTTTAACAATTGAAAGGAATATCTCTCATGAAAAAGAAATGGTGGCAAGAGGCTGTCGTATATCAGCTTTATTGCAAAAGCTTCTGTGACTCTAACGGAGACGGTATCGGCGATATCCGTGGTGTTATTTCAAAACTTGACGATTTGAAGGAATTGGGTATTAACTGTATCTGGTTCAACCCCCTTTACAAATCTCCCCAAGTAGACAACGGATACGATATTTCTGACTATCAGGACATCGACCCTTCTTATGGTACACTTGAAGATTTCAAAGAACTTTTAGACAAAGCTCACGCTATGGGAATCCGTGTTGTTATGGACTTGGTTCTTAACCACACATCAGACGAACACAAATGGTTCCAGGAATCAAGAAAATCAAAGGATAACCCCTACCGTGATTACTACATATGGCGCGCTCCTAAGGAAAATGGCAAAGAACCTAACAACTGGGGTAACTACTTCTACGAAGGCAAGGGTTCTGCTTGGCAGTTCGACGAACAGACAGGCGAATACTATCTCCATAACTACTCTTGGAAGATGCCTGACGTAAACTGGGAATACGAACCTCTCAGACAGGAAATGTACAAAATGATGCGTTGGTGGCTCGACCTTGGCGTTGACGGCTTCCGTCTTGACGCTATTAACCGTCTTAAGAAGCCCGCAGGTCTTCCTGACTCAAAGATGCCCCCCGCCCCCCCTGTTGGTATCCACGGCTACGTAGTTGACCGTGCTATCTGCACAAACATTCCCGGTATTCACGACATTCTCCGTGACATCAACCGCAACGTTTGGTCACAGTACGACATTATGACTGTTGGTGAAACAGGTAACCTTTCTTCCGACGGTGCTCTTGACTATATCTGCCAGAGCCACAATGAAATCGATATGGTATTCCATTTCGAAATCGGTAAGAACCCCAACATTATTACAGTTAACGAATATAAAGAAACACAGCAGAGATGGATTGAGCTTATGAAGCAGAACGCTTGGATTTCTCAGTTCATGACAAACCACGACTCAGCTCGTCAGGTATCTCGTTTTGGTAACGATAAGGAATACCGTGTTCCTTCTGCTAAGCTTCTCGCTACTCTTATTCATACAATGCCTGGTACACCTTTCGTATATCAGGGTGAAGAAATCGGTATGACAAACGTATTCTTCGAAACTATCGATGACTACAATGAAAGATACACAATCGGTAAATACAACACTATGATTGAAGCAGGTGTTGAACCCGAAGAAGCTCTTTCAAAACTTCGTGACACAAGCCGAGACAACGCAAGAACACCTTATCAGTGGAACGACAGCGAAAACGCAGGCTTTACAACAGGCAAGCCTTGGATTAGAGTTAACCCCCGTTATACAGAAATCAACTACGAAGCAGACCGCAAGTCTCCCGATTCTGTATTTAACTACTATAAAGAACTTATCAAGATGAGAAAAGAACATCCTTCAGTTGTTGACGGTGACTTTGAATTCTTGATGATGGAACATCCCAAGATGGTTATCTACCGCCGTAAGTGCGCAAGAGAAACACTTCTTGTTGTATGTAACTTCTCTGACGATGCTGTTAAGGTTGAACTTCCCGAAGAAATTAAAGCTTCTAAGTGGGAAAGAATCCTTACAAACTACAGCGACACAACACCTTCTGTTGAAGGAAGAACAGAATGGTTGCCTTGGGAAGCTGAAGTTTATACATTGGCTAAATAAGACAAAATATAAAAACACCTGTAAAAAATACAGGTGTTTTTTGTTTTTATACTGCGAAATATTTTTTCTGCATATCGGGAATCTGTCCCTTGAGTGAATTAAGAACTTTCTTTGCTCTCTTGTCTTTCTGTGTAAGCCAAAGCTTTGAATAATAACCTTCTGCCTTACAAGCAAGGTCGTGAAGCGGGAAATAGTGTTCAAGCAAGAAACTGCCAAATCTTACCCAACGGTATTCGCCAACAAGACGATAATGCGGAGCTAAGTCAAGCGTGTCAACCGCAACAGAATAACTATCCTTAATTGCTTCAATAAGTCCTTCTCTTGTATTTTCTTTTGCAAATACAATCGTTGAAGCAATAAGGTTATTGTAGTTCAAAGTAGCCTTATAATATTCCGTACAACTGTGGCTGTCTGTGCTGCCAACTACGGGGCGAACAACGCCTTTTGCTTTCATATCATAATAGAATGCAGTCTGGAATCCATTCATTCTGTAATCTCTGCTTCCGCCAAGAACTTCAAAAGCATCAAACGGTTTTTCTCTATAAATATATTCCATAAAGTCTTCCGGCACCTGCTGC
>JAZRPI010000179.1:0-1737 GCA_045649165.1 Eubacteriales bacterium
TTATGTGTCAAAAGCGAAGATCCTATTTATATAGCGGTTTGTGTCAATGTGTCAATATTTTTCAAACCTTATTATACATCGTACAAACTTAAAGATTATTCAGAAGTATACATTTTTTCTGACACATTGACACAGAAAAAAAGAATGATTTTCTAATAGTTATGTATACTGATGACAAACCAAAACTTGATAAACTTTTTGTTCTGTGATACAATCCATTTATCAACTAAGGTGGTGATTATATGCACGAAGAGTATAAGTCTGTCAAACAAATATACGAAGATTTGTTCTATGACAGTTTCGACAAAAAATATATAAAAAGCAAGACAGATGAACTGATACGGACATTGTTGAAAGATATTGACGAGGAAACAACTCTACTTAAACTTCCACAAGAAGATTTTGCAAAAGCTTTTATAAAAGCTATAGAAAAAGAGTATGTATATTTTAAGCCGGAATTCAAACCCAGCGAAGCAAGCTTCAATATATCAAAATACCTTGAGGATATGTATGATTATGTGGCAAAGAAAAAATATACAAAAGAATTAGAAAATTGTGTTGATCTTTTAAACATCAATGAAGACGATTTTAAGAAGCTTGCTGTGGAAAATATAAATCTAAATTTATATTGTGATATTTGCCTGATTTACCAAAAACTAAAACCCAACAACGCGTTAATGCAATCACGTTTTCTTGAAGAGATTTCAGGTAGTACTACTTCCGGAGATAACGAAGAGTCTAATTTCAGGAAACGTCTGCAGCCGGAAAGTCTAAAGTCTACAAGTTCAGCAACTATAAAAGATATTGATGGATATACCTGTTATATTCCCAATCTTATCCAAGCATTCAAGGATGTTTTCTTTGTACAAGCAGGAGAAAAGAACACACAATATATTTCAGAGGAATATTCCGATATATTTAAAGTCCTCATATATGATTCTGCCGGCGAGACATCTATTGAAAGAATTAAGTCATATAGAATTTGGGAGTTTACCGAAGAGGAAATAAAAAATCTTCTGAATGTGTACGAAGAAATATACACAACAAAAGAGCCTTTTCACGCCAATAAAATAGCCGAATTTATATTACTGGAAAAAATGTTTGGATTGGCTACAATATCAAAGCTTCGTCTTAATGGTTTGAAAACAAAACAACTAAAAAATATTCTTACGGCTATTTCGCCTATAAACAGACTTGGCTATAGTTCATTGACTGAAAAGGTTTTAGAAAGTGTTTCAACAAAAAGCCTGGAAGAGTATGAAAATTTAATAAACAACTGCATCTACCCTCTTTGCACCGACGTTTTGGTAGAAATCCTAAGCGAAGTAATTGAATACATTAATCGGAACGGATTGGATGCTAGCGGTAGTGTTATTTTTAAAATCAAAACAGCATGTGATCGCAAAATAAATACAAAACCTTGTTACAAACAAATTCTACAGCTGAAATATACAGAAGACTCTGTTGCGGATAATTTAAAAACATTAATGGGAGTTCCAACAATTAAAGACGGGAATACTGACATCATATATAATTACCTATGCGAAATTATGAAGATCTCTTTTAACGAGTTTAACAAAAGAAAGAATTCCATTGTATATGATATTGGTTTTGCAGATCTCACATATTCTTTAAATGAAAACTTTTCCTTATCCTTGACAGATTATCAAATTTTAAATTATATAGAAGAAAATAAAAAAAATATATCTAAACAACAGCCCGAAAGAATAAAATATT
>JAZRPI010000180.1:0-2544 GCA_045649165.1 Eubacteriales bacterium
TTTTCTCTTTCAACAATCAAATCATCAGTATCATAAAAAGACATACCTAATTCTTGCGCTAAAAGCTTGCCTAAAGTTGTTTTTCCACTTCCGGGCATACCTACAAGAACTACGTTCTGTTTTATAGATAGTATTTCTCTGTAAACACGGTCAATTTCAGAAACAGGTACTGTTTTACCTGTAAAATATTCAGCCGCAAATGCAGCCTGCGCAACAAGCATATAAAGACCGCCAACAGCCTTTATTCCCATATTTTTAGCTTCAATAATAAGCTTTGAATTCAATGGATTATATATCGCATCTACAACCGAGCTAAGCTTTACAAATGCATTTAAATCAACAGGGGTTTTGTCGATATCAGGATACATTCCGACAGGTGTAGTATTTATTATTACATCCGCGTCAAAATGCTTTTCTATCGCTTCTTTGTAGCTTATACAACCATTTCCGGCACTTCTTGACACACGGTAAACAGACGAGCAATTTTGAGACTGTGCAACAGCGAATGCTGTCTTTGATGTTCCGCCACTTCCAAGAATAAGCACCTTTTTATTTTCAAGGCTTATTCCGTTTTTTTCAAGCAAAATAGTCATTCCAGAGAAGTCTGTATTATATCCCTTAAGAACATCGTTGTCGTTTACAATAGTATTAACTGCGCCTATTTGTTTCGCAATATCACTTATATAATCAAGGTGCTTTATTACTCTTTCTTTGTATGGAATTGTAACGTTAATAGCCTTGAAATTCTTTTCTTGCATAAAACTGTCAAGACTGTCGCTTGGTACTTCACAAAGCTCGTATTCATAATCAAAAAGTCTGTTATGTATATCTTTTGAAAAGCTATGTGATAGTTTTTCTGCAATACAACCGTAAATCATTATTTTGCCAACCAATCTGTTCCATTTCTTCCGCAAAGCATATCTGCCACAACAAAAGCTGTAATTGAATCAACCACAATTCTTGCTCTGTGTACGATACAAGGGTCGTGTCTTCCCTTTGCTGAGAGAACCGCATTTGTTTTATTATTTAAATCAATAGTTTTTTGCTCTTTGCTTATAGTAGGAGTAGGACGCATAGCAGTTCTAAATAAAACAGTATTTCCGTTTGTAATACCGCCATTTATACCGCCAGAGTTATTTGTATTTGTTCTGATATTGTTGTTTTCGTCATAATAGAAATTATCATTTGCCTGTGAGCCTGTCATATCTGAAATTGCAAAACCTGCGCCAAACTCAACCCCTTTTACACCGGGGATTGAAAAGAGCGCGTGAGAAAGCATATTTTCAACAGAATCAAAATACGGTTCTCCAAGACCTGCATCAAGTCCTGTAATTGCAGTTTCAAGTACGCCACCGACACTGTCGCCGTCAATCTTTGCGTCTGCAATTTGTTTTTTCATCAATTCGCCTATACTTTCATCAAGTACAGCAAATGATTTTTCGTATAATTCGTCTATCTGTTTTTCTATACAGGCCGAAAAATCAACGTCGGATATACCACCACATTTTTTTATGTGAGTGCCGATTTTTATTCCTTTTTTGTTAAGTGCGGGTATAATTATTCCGCCAACAGCACAAATAGCCGCAGTAATACGTCCGCTGAAGTGTCCACCGCCCCTGTAATCTTCATAACCGTGATACTTACAATTTGCAGAATAATCAGCGTGAGACGGTCTCATAAGCCATCTTGTTTCTGAATAATCTTTTGATTTTGTGTCTTCATTTGGAATTAAAATACAAATCGGTGTACCTGTTGTTTTACCTTCAAAAACACCGCTTACAATCGAGAAATCATCTTTTTCTTTTCTTGATGTTGATATATTCCCCGACGGACGACGTAGCGAGAGAAGCTTTTTTATAAAATCAAAATCAACTTCAATTCCCGGCGCTATGCCGTCAACAACAGCGCCAATAGCTTGTCCGTGGCTTTCGCCAAAAATTGTTAGCGACAAATTATTTCCAAAGGTGTTTTTCATTTTTTTATTACCTTCTTTATCATTTTTTCAAAATCGCAGAAAAACATATCAATCAACTCTGCTTTGCCTATCTCGTTTACAAAAACATCAGTAATTGTATCTCCCGACATTTTTTTATCGTGTCTGCATACGTCAAGTATTTTGTCTACGTCACAATTTATTTCTGTGGGAAGATTAAGTTTTTTTAATATCGGCAACAGTTTTTCTCTTATCTCGTCTGAACACATAGGCAACATACCTAACGCAACACATTCTCCGTGATAAAGTGTATCAAGCTCATTCAGCGATTCAATCGCGTGAGCAAGTGTATGACCGAAATTCAGAATTTTTCTGAGTCCTGTTTCTTTTTCATCATTTTCTACGACGTATCTTTTTACATAAAGTGAACGTTCAATAATTTTATCAATGTTTGACATAATATCTTTATTACAGAACAATTCAAAAAGCTCGCTATCAGCTATAAGCGCTGATTTCAATGCTTCTGCAAGACCGTTGCTGATTTGTCTGTCAGACAGTGTTTTAAGGGTATTAGGGTCAATAAGCACTGCTTTTGGTTGATAAAATGCGCC
>JAZRPI010000181.1:0-1525 GCA_045649165.1 Eubacteriales bacterium
CTCTTCCGGCATAGTTGCCCTCAGAACCAAACATTACAGCTTGATAATAACCATTTTCTTTGAGTACGTTAGTAATACTTGTAACACCAGGAAGGAACGGAGCAGATTTTCCGTATGTATTTCTCTTCATAGGAATACTAACCGGAATACCTGAAGTCTGAGATACAATGGAAGCTATTGTCCAAGTAGCGTTTGTAACAACAGGCCAACCACCTATATCAAGAGAATGAGAGAAGTTCACGTTTTCATTCGCAAGATTGTATAATTCCGGAATAACGTTGTAATCAAGTCCACCACCAAGTTCTTTAGAAAAAAACGAAGTTTCCATTGATTCAAGCATTATATAAATGAGATTTCTTTTTTGTTCGGGGAATGTAATTTCAACACTATTTGGGTCAACGTATTCTTCTTCATAAAGTTGAGATGTATCAAGCAAAGATACAAGATACTGCGGGAAAGAAACCAACATAGCAGCAGTAAGTAAAAACGAAAATATCAATACAACTGATATTAAAGTTGCAACTCTTTTGGAAAAAGGGAATATTTTGTATGTCTTATTGTTCTTAAGGTCATTAATACAGATATCTTTTTTTGTTCTGAGATTCAGCACAAGCATAATAAGACCTGTAACCAGAACAGATGGAAGCAACGACTTAAGGAAAAAGCTTAACAATATACCTTCTTCTACAGCACCATTATCAACAGTAAGAGTAAAGACGATTGCTGAGAAACCAATATTACCGTACATATTTATATACCAAATCGCTGATAAAAGAGCGAGTGTGGTAAGGAACATAAAAAATCCTGTAATAATTAGTCTCGGGATTCTTTTTTTATCCATAAAGTACCTCGATTGATTATTTCGTATCTTTGTTTTCTTGAGTGTTGTCTACAACACCAATTCTGAGTCTATAAAAATAAAATCTTTCAATGATAACCATTATAACTGAAACAACAGATACAACGGCGAGATATATAAGTGAATATTTGATATTCAAACCGCTATTTGTAGTCAAGGGCATAACAGCCTTTGGAGAAAAGCAAAACATAAAAAACAAACCGATAATATTTATACTTATCGTATTTGTAACAAAAACCATCAGAAAATTACGCAAACACAATCTTTTTTTCAAGAGTCTCTCAAGAGCAAATGTTGAAAAGAGTGCGGGGAAGAATATACATACAATTTCAATCATAATAATTCTCCAAAATAATTATTTTTTGATAAACTACATTATACACTATATTTCAGCACAATTCAATATTTTCTTAGAAATTTTACATTTTCCTGCACCAAGAGACATAAACACATATTCTAGTTACAGTATATCATTTAAAAAAAGACTTATAAATGCTATATTTGTAGCGTAATAAAAAGTGATAAGGAGAAGGATATGAAAGCGCCTATAACAGTTGCGATAGCAGGACTTGGGAACAGAGGTATGTACGCATACGGTTCAAGAATTCTTGAAAACAACGATGAAATCAAAGTTGTAGCAGCCGCAGATACTGACAGTGAAAGACT
>JAZRPI010000182.1:0-4414 GCA_045649165.1 Eubacteriales bacterium
TTTCGTCCATCATAAGCTTTTTCTTGGTTGGGTGGGCGATACATCTTCTGTTCGAAAAAGACAAATCATTTTTAGATATAAAAAGTCTTAAAAGTACCATAAATACAAAGTCGTAACTGAGAGACATTTTGTAAATATATGAATACCTTTTACCCATTACGCGACAAAGACCGCAGTACGTTGCTTTATAAAGTTCGTATTCTTTTACTTTCAGTTCCTTTGAAGCGGGTTTTATATATCCGAACATTTTTGGTAAGTCCTGTCTTTATGTATTTTTGACCATAGCCATAGCTAAAAAGTCGGTAATATCAAACGCTTGGTCAAAGCACTTTCTTATTCTACCAAAAAAATACTGTTTTAGCAAGTTCTTTCTTTCATATAGTTCGGCTGTGTTTTCAGAAAAGGCTGACTTGCAATCGTTTTCAAACAAGAAAAATATACTGTCGCATTTTTCTAAAAAGAGCGTAGGACTGCTTTTTAGGTTGTTTTTTAATTCTTCTTGAATAACTGTTATTATAGAAAGAATATGCGAAAAAAGTTTTTGAGTTTCTTTCTGTTTTTTTGGCAGATTTGAAATTGTTATATTAAGTCTATGCAACATAAGACACAGGGTAATTATATCTTCTCTGTCAATGGATGTGATAAAAAGCTTTTGTGTTTTATCTATAATCATGTTTTTGAGTTGCATAGATTTTTTGATAAGGTGTGTGTTGTCTGGCAAAACGGTAGTTAAAAGAGTAATACCTATTTCGCACAACGAGCACAGACTCAAAAAAGGGTCGAACTTATTATTTTTCATATAAGTACTCTTTCTTTGCAGTATATCATAAAGCAGAAAAATGATACAGTACAATTTTTCAAATATTTTATGAACAATTATATGCAAAAGAGCTTGGAATATAACGTTTTATGTGTAAACAAATGGCAAACTTTAAGTGTAGTTTTGTTGACAAATGGTTAGGCGTGGGTTATAATATATATTAAATATTTATATACATAATATGCGAAAAGGATTTTTCTGATGATAAGAAGTATGACTGCTTTCGGCAGGGCGACAGCCAGTGTCGAAGGAAAAGAAATAACTGCAGAAATAAAATCGGTAAATTCAAGATTTCTTGACTGCAATATAAAGATTTCAAGAATGTACAGCTTTCTTGAAGACAGAGTACGCGAGTACATTCAGTCAAGGGGAATAAAGCGCGGAAAGATTGATATATATATCGGTGTTGACGTTGTTGAAAAGGTGGGCGTTGAGCTCAAGCTTGACGAAGCGTATACCGAAAGCTATATCAAGGCTTTGGAAACATTGCGCGACAAATTTAATCTCAAGGACGATATTTCTGTTATGAGAATTGCTCAGAACAGAGAAATATTTGTAATACAGAAGCCCGAAGAAGATATGGAAAAGGACTGGGAAATAATTAAACCTGTTCTTGACGGCGCTATTGATATGTTTATCGCCCAGAGAGAAAGAGAAGGCGAAAAATTAAAGGCTGACTTGCTTGACAAAAAAGCAAACCTTGTACAAATGGTTGACAAGGTTGAAAAAATGTCGGCTGAATGTATTGCAAATTACAGCACAAAGCTTGAAAACCGTCTTATGCAGGTGCTTGAAAAGCATAATATTGAAATTGATTCACAAAGAATACTTACCGAATGTGCAATATTTGCTGACAAGGTAGCCGTTGACGAAGAAATGGTAAGACTTCGTTCTCATTTTGACGAGTTTGACAAAATTCTTGCAGCAGAAGGCTCTGTCGGAAAAAGCCTTGACTATCTGTTGCAGGAAATGAACAGAGAAGTTAATACAACAGGCTCAAAGGCAAACGATGCTGATATGGCTCATCTTGTTGTAAATATGAAAAACGAGCTTGAAAAAATCAGAGAACAGATTCAGAATCTTGAATAAGGTGATTTGATATGTTATTTATTAATATTGGATTTGGAAATATGGTTGCGGCAAACAGAGTAGTCGCAATATCAAGTCCCGAGTCTTCTCCAGTAAAAAGACTTGTTGCAGTTGCAAAGGAAGACGGAAGGATTATAGATTTGTCTTGCGGACACAAGACGAAGACTGTTATTATAACAGACAGCGAACACGTTATTCTTTCTGCATTACCTACTGAAAGAATTGCAGACAGACTGAATGGATTATCCGACAACAATTCTTCTGATGAAGAAGACGTATTATGATTTTTTAAAGGTACAGTAAAATGGACAACAAAAATATGCTTATAGTCATCTCCGGTCCTGCGGGAAGCGGCAAGGGGACTGTTGTCAAGGAGATTATGAATCACTCCGATGACTTTGCTTATTCCGTATCAGCAACCACAAGACAGCCAAGACCGGGAGAAATTGACGGTGTAAACTATTTCTTCATAACACGTGAAGAATTTGAAGAAAACATAAAAAACGATTCGCTGATTGAGTATACCGAATATTGCGGTAACTACTACGGCACAATCAACAGCAAGGTTCAGAAGCTTCTTGAAACAAAGAATGTTATTCTTGAAATTGAAGTAGAAGGAGCTTTGAACGTAAAGAAAAAATTCCCTGATGCAGTTCTTGTACTGCTTCTTCCGCCCGACTTCAAAACTCTTGAACAAAGACTTCGTGGCAGGGGAACTGAAACCGACGACGTAATACTGAAAAGACTTGAAAAATCAAAGTCAGAACTTGCTTGCTTTGAAGAATACGATTACGTTGTTATAAATATGGATGAAGGGGCAATTGACGCCGCTTTAGATATAATAAACATTACAAAATCAGAAATAAAACGCACAAAAAGGCGTTTGGAAGTGAAGGAAAAGTTTTATGAATAACGAAAGAAAGACTAATATGATAACCCCCACACTCGAACAGTTACAGTCAGAAGGAAAGTATAACAGATATGAACTTGTTATCGCTACTTCAAAATGCGCAAGAATTGTAACAGATGAATACGTAAAACAGCGCGAACACGCTGAAAGACTTGTTGCAAACAAGGAAACAGACAAGAGTATTGCAGCACTTATCAATCAGGACTACCGCGATGAAAAGGCGGTAAGAATTGCTATAAACCGTCTCCACAACAAAGATTATACAATTGTTGAAGAATCTTTGGGACAGAATATAGACTAAGCGAAGTAAAAATTAATGAAAAGGTGGTGCATCACGAAATGAATGACCTGTTTGCGCGGGTGTATGTTTTTGATGCACCTTTCTTTATTGACAGGAAGTTTGACTATTCTATCCCGTCTGATATACAAGATAGAGTAACTGTCGGCACTGTTGTCAGCGTACCTTTCGGCAAGGGTAACAAAAGCTCTTACGCTCTCGTTGCTGAAATCACAAATACAACCGATTTCAGCGGTGTAAAGGCTATAATTGACATAATACCCGATATTACGCTGAACGATGAACTGATGAAGCTGTGCTTCTTTCTCAAAGAACGTACTTTCTGTACGATAGGCGATGCCGTCAAGACGGTTGTGCCTGTTTCTGCTTTTGGAAAAATGTACAGTGTTTACAGTCTTGCTGAAAACGTAGACTTTGATAATTTCGGCGATAACGCAAAAGAAATCTGTCTTTATTTGCAGAACAACCCGATGTCTCGTTATAACACGCTTAAGCAGAAGTTTGGCGAGAGAGTTGACAAAGCGCTGCGCGATTTAAGTGTCAGGGGAATAGTAATAAAACAAACCGAGATAAAGGAAGCAAGTAAGAAGACCGAGAAGAATATTTATCTCAATCTTTCTGAAAGCGATACGATAGACTGCCTTGAAAATAAAGGGGAATACAAACTTCGCGGCGAAAGATTAAAATCTATCGTCTCGGCGTTGTATGAAAACAGCGGTAAATTGTCCGAAGCTGAATTAAAGGGAATTACGGGGGCAACAACCGAACAGATTAAAAATCTTGAAAAAAAGGGTATTATCTCTATTGAAGAAATAGACGTATACAGAAACCCCTATTCCGACAACAAAAATAGCAAAAGAGAAAATATACTGACAGAGCATCAGCAGAAAGCTTTTGCGGAAATTAAAGAGCTTTATAACACAAACGAAGCTAAGGCTGTGTTGCTTCACGGAATAACGGGAAGCGGTAAGACGAGAGTTATAAAGAGCGTTATTGATGAAGTAATAAAAACAGGGAAACAGGCTATTATACTTGTTCCCGAAATTTCTCTGACGCCGCAGACGGTAGGTATTTTTAAAGATTTTTACGGAGACAGAATAGCGGTAATACACTCATCGCTCTCAAACGGAGAACGTTTTGACGCTTGGCGAAGAATAAAACAAGGCGACGTTGACGTGTGTATCGGCACTCGTTCAGCCGTGTTCGCCCCATTTGAAAGACTTGGGCTTATTGTTATTGACGAAGAACAAGAGCATACTTACAAGACTGATATGTCTCCACGCTACCACGCGCGTGA
>JAZRPI010000183.1:0-4708 GCA_045649165.1 Eubacteriales bacterium
TGTAAGCTTGCTGTCGTTGACAAAACGGGCAAAGTGCTTGACACAGCAGTAATCTACCCCACAAAACCGCAGGAAAGAATTGAAGAATCAGCTGTAATCGTAAAAAGACTTATAACAAAATACGGTGTTGACACAATTGCTATCGGCAATGGTACGGCATCAAAAGAAAGCGAAATATTTATTGCAAACGTACTGAAAGAAATTCCCGATGACGTAAAATACGCTATGGTAAGTGAAGCAGGCGCATCGGTTTACTCAGCATCAAAGCTCGGTACTGAAGAATTCCCCGATTTTGACGTAACACAAAGAAGTGCCGTTTCAATCGCGCGCAGACTCCAAGACCCCTTGGCTGAGCTCGTAAAGATTGACCCGAAATCTATCGGTGTCGGACAGTATCAGCACGATATGAAAGCCGCAAGACTTGACGCGGCATTGACAGGCGTTGTTGAAGACTGCGTTAACGCTGTCGGCGTTGACGTAAATACAGCAAGTTATTCTTTGCTTTCATACATTTCAGGCATCAATATGACGTCAGCAAAAAATATTGTAAAATACAGAGAAGAAAACGGCGAATTTACCAACCGTAAACAGATTTTGAAGGTGCCGAAAATAGGTGCAAAAGCTTATGAACAGTGCGCAGGCTTCTTGCGTGTATCAGGCTCAGACGATATCCTTGACAACACAGGCGTTCATCCCGAATCATACGGAATTGCAAGAAGACTTCTCAAAAAATTCGGTCTTTCCGAATCTGATATAGGCAACGAAGGCATTAAAATTCTCCGTACAAAAATTGACCTTGAAGGTACAAAAAAGGTATGCGAAGAACTTGAAGTTGGCGAACCTACACTCGTTGATATAGTAAAAGAACTTGAAAAACCGGGACGTGACGTAAGAGACAGTCTTCCCTTACCCGTACTCCGTACAGACGTTATGGATATGAATGACCTTACCCCCGGAATGCAGCTTACAGGTACTGTCAGAAACGTTATTGATTTCGGCGCATTTGTTGATATCGGCGTACATCAGGACGGCCTTGTGCATATTTCCGAAATATCCGACAAATTCATCAAGCATCCGTCGGAAGTTCTCTCTGTCGGCGATATCGTAAACGTAAAAGTCAAGGGCGTAGATGTAGCTAAAAAGCGCATTTCTCTGACTATGAAAGATACGATTTAAGCCATTCTAATATATTAGAATTAGGTAATATTTTATTAATTTGACCATTCATAGTTTATTCTTCAGAATTGTACAAGTTGCACAAAGGCGAATGACTATTTTTGGAGAAATAACATCTTTAAAAATATAGTGAAATTTGATAGAATAATGTAAGTAAAAAAAGTATGTTTTTCAACGTCAGGCAAAGGCGTCTGACCTTGGATTATTTTAGGAGGACATAAATGGCAAGTTTATCATTCAGACACATTTACAAAAAGTACCCCGGCGGCGTTACAGCCGTATCTGATTTCTGTCTTGAAGTAAAAGACAAGGAATTCATCATCTTCGTTGGTCCTTCCGGTTGCGGAAAATCAACAACACTTCGTATGGTTGCGGGTCTTGAAGAAATTACAGAAGGCGAACTCTTTATTGGCGACAAACTGGTAAATGATATCGCTCCTAAAGATAGAGATATTGCGATGGTTTTCCAGAACTACGCTCTTTATCCTCACATGACCGTATTTGACAATATGGCATTCGGTCTTAAACTCCGTAAAACTCCCAAAGAAGAAATCAAACGCCGCGTTGAAGAAGCTGCTCGTATCCTTGATATTTCACACCTTCTCGACAGACGTCCTAAGGCTTTGTCCGGTGGTCAGAAACAGCGTGTTGCGCTCGGTCGTGCTATCGTTCGTGAACCCCGCGTATTCTTGCTTGACGAACCGCTTTCAAACCTTGACGCTAAGCTCCGTGCTACTATGAGAACTGAAATCACAAAGATTCACCAGAAGCTCGGTACAACATTTATCTACGTAACTCACGACCAGGTAGAAGCTATGACAATGGCTACTCGTATCGTTGTTATGAAAGACGGTATCATTCAGCAGGTTGATACTCCTCAGAACCTTTACGATACACCTGTTAACTTGTTCGTTGCAGGCTTCATGGGTACACCTCCTATGAACTTCATCGAAGCTACTCTCGAAAAGAAGAAGAGCGAAGATGACGTATATCTCGTATTCGGCGAAAACAGAATTAAGGTTCCGAAATCTAAGTTTGAAGATTCTAACCTTGATGAATACATCGGCAAAGAAATCATTGCAGGTATCCGTCCTGAATGCTTGTACGATGATGAAGAAAATCTCGCTAAGTTCGCTGACTACGTTATCGAAACAGACGTTGAAGTTACAGAACTTATGGGCGCTGAAATCTATCTCTATCTCACAACTGCAGAACAGAGACTTACAGCTCGTATCTCTTCTCGTTCAAAGGTTAAAGCTGGCGACAAGATTAAGATTGCTCTTGAAGTTGACAGAATGCACTTCTTTGACAAAGACACAGAAAGATGCATCGTTCATTAATTTGAATAAAA
The DNA here is from genome assembly GCA_045649165.1 of Eubacteriales bacterium. Classification (GTDB taxonomy): domain Bacteria; phylum Bacillota; class Clostridia; order Oscillospirales; family CAG-272; genus RGIG1995. The sequence goes on from JAZRPI010000183.1 coordinate 2,528, forward strand.
TTTACACCCTTGGTTTTCCAAGGGTGTTTTTTGTTACAAATAATAATATAATTTGATTTGTATTTGCTAAGGTTTGTACTATCCCTTTTTCGACCCACATTTAGCAAGTTCTTTGCCAAGCTTTCTCCGAAAGAAAGCGGAGCATAAAACAAAAAAATGAGGTGCATTTCTGCACCGCATATATTTTTATATAGCTTCGATAGTCTTAGAATTAAAGACCTTTCTGCATTTCTGCAACTGCTTCAAGAACAGCATCTGCCATATATTCAACCTGTTCTCTATCAATACCGTAAAGAGGAAGGTGTGTGAATCTGTGGTCAAACACTTCGTTTGCAACAGGGCAAGAAGCAGACATAGCTTCTACGTCGTAACCGAGCTGCTTAAGAATGTTGAATCTGTAAAGAGGACCGAAGTGAGGAAGGTTTGTAACACCCTTAGCTTCGAGTTTCTTTCTGAGAACCTGAACGTCGCCGCCAGCCTTTGCAGGGTCAATCTGGAGCAAGTAGAGGTGGAATGTAGGCTGAACGTCGTCGCCACCGATATCCTGAGGAATGATAGCATCGTTGCCTTTAAATCTTTCTGTAAGATATGCAGCGTTAGCACGTCTTTCAGCGATAATCTGTTCGTTACGTTCTACCTGAAGCTTAAGACCGATAGCCTGAATTTCAGTTGTAGAGCTGTTGAGAGCAACGAAAGGACCGTATTTACCGGGCATTGCATCAACGTTGTAGAACCAGTTGTCGATAGGCTTAGCACCAAAGTCAGAACCGAAGAATCTGCAACGAGGCATCAAAGGACGCATTTCCTTAACGTTTGTGCAAACGATACCGCCTTCACCGAAAGATGTAACGTTCTTAACTTCGTGGAATGAGAATGAGCCGAAGTCACCGATTGTACCGATTCTCTTGCCCTTGTAGATAGCACCGAATGCGTGTGCAGCGTCTTCAAGAACAACGATGTCTTTGTTGTATTCCTTTGTAACCTTCATGATTTCTTCCATGTTACAAGGATAGCCACCGATATGTACGGGTACTACCATCTTTGTCTTGGGAGAAAGTTTCTTCTTAAGGTCTTCAGGGTCCATATTGATTGTGTTGGGAGCAACGTCGCAAATAACGATTTTTGCGCCAACTGAAATAGGATATGCCATTGTAGCAATAAATGTAATCGCAGGAACGATAACTTCATCGCCAGGGCCGATGTTTGCATATTTGTAAGCAATTTCAAAACCTGCTGTAGCGTTTGTTACGAAGAGTGAACCTTCTGTTTCAAGATACTTGTCGCAAGTTTCTTCTGCTGCTGCAACGTGTACGTCAAGAGAAAGTTTGCCGGGTGCGCGAGATACTTTGTCAAGGTCATAAACTTTATCAGCAACTGCCTTGAGAGCGTTGTCATATTCTTCGCCCTGTCCCTGCATCATAAATTCAATAACTTTCATAAGGTCAGCAGCGTTGTAGTTTTCACCAACTGCAGGCCACGGAACTCTGGTTTCACCAGTGTTATAACGGAAGTCCGATGCTTTCTTTTTCATGTGTAAAATCTCCTTAGGATATGTTAAAATATAAATATCTAAGCTAATTATACCATCTGCATAATTCTTTGTCAACATAATTTACAGTTATTTATTAATAAAAAAGCACATAAACAGGCAAAAAAACAAGTCCTGTATTCATAGCATACAAGACTTGTTGTTATATCTTTTGTTTACCCGAATTATTTCAACAAAGAAGCAGCTTCTTTATCAAGAATAAATGTTACGTCTTTGTGGTACTGGAGAACTGAACACTGATTGAAGGGTGTAACGTCTCCGCAAAGAGCTTCATAAAGAGCCTGAGCCTTATTCTTGCCGTTTGCAACGAGAACAATTTTCTTTGCATTCATAATTGTGCCTGCACCCATTGTGATAGCCTTTTTCGGAACAAGGTCAGCAGATTCAAAGAATCTTGAGTTTGCTTCGATTGTGTTTTCTGTAAGTTCAACAACGTGTGTGTTTGTATAGAACTTGTCGCAAGGTTCGTTAAAACCGATGTGACCGTTGTTACCAATACCAAGCACCTGCAAATCAACGCCGCCTGCAGCTTTGATGTCAGCTTCGTAGCTTGCGCAGAAAGTATCTGTATCTTCTGCTGTGCCATCGGGTACTCTTGTATTTTCGAGCTTGATGTTTGTCTTGTTGAACAA
>JAZRPI010000184.1:0-8083 GCA_045649165.1 Eubacteriales bacterium
ACAGATGAACGGTGAAAGATTACGCAGAACTATGCTTTTTGTTCCTGGCAACAATCCGGGTATGATAGCAGATGCACATATTTATGGTTCGGACGCTGTTATGTTCGACCTTGAAGACTCTGTAGCATTGACAGAAAAAGATGCAGCAAGAATGTTGGTATACAACGCACTTAAGACTATTGACTACGGTAACGTTGAAATAGTTGTACGTGTTAATCCGCTTTCCACACCTTATGGCAGAGATGATATCTTTGCTATGGTTTCAGCAGGCTGTCCTGTTATCAGAATGCCTAAGACAGAAACTGCTCAGGATGTTATAGATACAGAAGAATGTATTGAAGAAGCAGAAAAAGCGGCGGGTGTTGAAGTAGGAACAACAAAAATTCTTACAGCTGTTGAAAGCGCTCTTGGTATAACAAATGCTTATGCCATTGCAACATCATCTCCCCGTATAATCGGTATAGCTCTTGGAGCTGAAGACTATTGCGCAAACCTTAAGACAACTCGCTCTGCAGAAGGAACAGAATTGTTCTATGCACGTTCTGCTATCGTTGTTGCAGCACGCGCGGCAGGTATTGACGCTCTTGATACTGTATATTCAAACGTGAACGATACGGAAGGCCTTATTGAACAGACAAAGCTTATTAAACAGCTTGGATTTGACGGTAAGTCAATTATTAACCCCAGACAGATTGCGCCTATAAACAGCGTATTCCGTCCGTCAGACAAAGATATCGAAAAAGCTCTTCGCATTATTCAGGCGGCTGATGAAGCGGCAAAGAGAGGTTCAGGCGTTGTGTCGCTTGACGGTAAGATGATTGATAAACCTATTTATATGCGTGCGCAGAGAGTTATTACTCTTGCTCGTGCTATGAACATCATAAGCGAAGAGGTGTAATTATGATAAATGCAGTAAAACGTGAAATTCCCGAATCTTTATTCGAAAAGACAGGTCTTAAGCCCTATGTGCCGGGAGAAAACGAAAAACTTCTTCCCAGAAGCACAGAAACATTCGCTGAACGTTCAAAAAACAACAACAAGATAACAACTTTTGAAGAAGCAGTCAAAGCTGTCGGTCTCAAAGACGGTATGACTATTTCTTTCCACCACCATTTCCGTGACGGCGAACACGTTGTAAACTATGTTCTCGGTAAGCTTGCTGAAATGGGATATAAAAATATGAGCGTTGCCGCATCAAGCTTGACAAACGTTCATGAACCTATGATTGAACACATCAAAAACGGTGTTGTTACACACATTGAAACAAGTGGTCTTCGCGGTAAACTTGCGAACGCTATTTCACACGGTCTTATGGACGACCCTGTTATCTTCCGTTCACACGGTGGAAGAGCAGCTGCAATTGCAGAAGGCGAATTACATATTGACGTAGCATTCCTTGGTGCGTCATCATGCGACCCTTACGGAAACGCTAACGGTTATACTCCCGGCGGCGAAGAAACAGGTGCTTGCGGTTCTCTTGGTTATGCAAGAGTTGACGCTGAATACGCTGACAAAGTAATTATTCTCACAAACAACATTGTTGCATTCCCCAATGTTCCTTGCGCTATTCCCGCAAAACAGGTTGACTACATAGTTGAAGTTGAATCTGTTGGTGACCCTGCAAAGATTTCATCAGGTGCAACAAGATTTACAAAGAACCCCCACGATTTGCTTATCGCACAGACTGCAGCAGACGTAATTGAAGCATCAGGTTATTTCTATGACGGCTTTTCAATGCAGACAGGCTCAGGTGGTGCATCTTTGGCAGTTACAAGATTCTTGCGCGACAAAATGGTTGAAAAGGATATTAAGTGCGGATTTGCTCTCGGTGGTATTACAGCACAGATTACAAGTATGCATGAAGAAGGTCTTGTAAAGAGAATTCTTGACGTACAGACATTTGACTCAGTTGCTGCTGAAAGTGTAAAGAAAAACGAATTCCACCACCAGATAGACGCTGTATCTTATGCAAGTCCTTACGACAAGGGCTCAGCTCAGAATCAGCTTGACGTAGTTATTCTTTCTGCACTTGAAATTGACGTTGATTTTAACGTAAACGTTCTTCTCGGTACAGACGGTATTATCAGGGGAGCTATTGGTGGCCACCCCGATACAGCTGCGGGCGCGGCTCTTACAATCATCACAGCTCCGCTTATGCGTGGCAGACTTCCTACAATTATGAAGAAGGTTAATACAGTAGTTACTCCCGGTTGGGACGTTGACGTTCTTGTAACAGACCACGGAATTGCTGTTAACCCAGCTCGTCCTGAGATTGAAAAGCGTCTTCGCGATGCAAATCTTCCTGTTACAACAATTGAAGAACTTCAGAAGAAGGCTGAAAAGCTTTCAGGTGTTCCGGATGAACTTCCTTTTGGCGACAAGGTTGTTGCTGTTGTTACATACCGTGACGGTTCTGTAATTGACGTAATCAAGAATATCAAGGACTAATTAAAAATATTTTATGGATAACAAAAACGTGACTCTTGAACAGGTACTTGAAAACAAAGAGTTTCGCGCATTTTATCAAAAAAAGCTTATTGATGAATACAAGTGTCCGCTTATTTCCTTTACGGTAGTGATGCCTGGTCCTGTCAAGCAGAACGAAATGAGTGAAAAGATATTTACAAAAGGTAAGGCTGAAATAGAAAAAGCTCTTTGTGAATATAATGTTGTATTCAAAGATGAGAGAGCAAACGTTACAGGTTATGAAGCGTACTATTCTGTCAATACTTCTGTCTCTGTCTTAAAAAAACTTATGACAGAGATAGAAGACGGCAGTGAAATAGGCAGACTATACGATATTGATGTTATCGGAGAAAATTATCAGCCTGTTTCTCGCTCTGAATTTGGTATGCGTGATAGAAAGTGTCTGATTTGCGGTGGCCCTGCGCACGCTTGTTCAAGGTCAAGAAAACATTCGGTTAAAGAACTTTTAGAAAAAATCGAAAGGGTACTTTCAGATGAGTAATTATTCTGATGTTGAACTGAGAGAAGTTAATCCAAAGTTCAAACTGTCAATGTCTTCCGTTGAAAGATTGCTTTCAGACTGCGGACTGAAATATGAAAAACTCGACTATATGATAGCCCTTTTTGACAGCGACAACAACGCTATTGCTTGTGGCGGTTACGACAAGACAACTATTAAATGCCTTGCCGTAAGCGAAAAAGAACGCGGAAGCGGGTATCTTAATACAATTATCTCGCACTTGTTGCAAAAACTTTTGTCTATGGGTAATGATAATATTACGATATTTACAAAGCCCGAAAACGAGCAGATGTTTGTTTCTCTTGGATTTAAACTTATTGCAAGGGCTGAAAAGGCTATTTTTATGGAGCGCGGGCAAGGTCTTGAAAAATATCTCAAAGGACTTTCGCAGTATAAAAAAGACGGTATAAACGGCGCTATTGTAATGAATTGCAATCCTTTCACAAAAGGGCATCAGTATCTTGCAGAATTTGCGAGTAAAAATTGTGATAATCTTTATGTATTTGTTGTCAGCGAAGATAGGTCAATTTTTCCGACAGACGTAAGGTTTGAGCTTGTAAAAAAAGGTCTTTCGCATCTTGATAACGTTACTGTAATTGAAGGCGGACCTTACATTATTTCAAGTTCTACTTTTCCGTCATACTTTTTGAAAGAGTATTCAGACGTAACAAAATCACACACACAGATTGACGTTTTGATTTTTGGAGAGTATATCGCCAAAGAACTTAATATCAAGAAAAGATTTGTTGGAGAAGAATTGACAGACAGTGTTACTTTGGAGTACAATAATTCTATGAAAGAACTATTGCAAAGTTTTGGACTTGAGCCGTTGGTGGTTATACCAAGAAAGACTGACGAAAACGGTAAAGTAATCAGCGCAAGCAAGGTTAGAAAATACATTGCTGAAAATGATTATGAAAGCATGAAAAAAGCAGTACCCCACGTAACTTTTGAATATCTGAAATCAGACAGGGCAGTCCCTGTTATTGAGAAGATTAAAAATGAATATAACTGAAAAGCTTATAAGTATAAGCGAGCTTGCAAGACAGGCTCTTATAGACGAAGTTTCGGCGACACCAAAACCGGGGCTTGTTGATAAGAATAATTGCGGTTCGCATAGTGATATGAATATTGATACCTTTCTTTGTAGTGCTGATGCATTGAAACCGTATTTTTATGAGTTTGCTGTTTATGGCAAGGATACGGCGAATGAGCCTGTTGAAAGCATACTCAAAAAGGCTCGTAAAATAGGTCTTGATGCAGAAGAAGCTATGTATAAAGCGACAAATGGTGTTAATACACATAAGGGTCTTATATTTTCTCTAGGTCTTATCTGTATTGCAGCAGGAAGGCTTTTAGCTAAAGGTCTGACTGTTGACTTAGCATCTATATGCGATACATCTGCTATGATTGTAAAGGGAATATGTGAAACCGATTTTTCGGCAAAAAGAACAGATTCTTTGATGACAAGCGGCGAAAGGTTTTATAAACAGTATGGTATAAAAGGCTCAAGGGGAGAAGCTGAATCAGGCTTTGAAACCGTAAGACTTTATTCGTATAGCTTTTTGGAGAAATGTATCAATGATTCTTTGTCAAAAAATGAAGCGTTGGTACGTACTTTATTGAAACTTATGAGTGTTGTTACTGACACGAATATGATAAAACGTGGCGGAATTATTCTAGCTGATGAGATAAAAGGGAAGTCGGCAGAACTAATATACGCTGATTTAGACAGTATAGAAGAATTTGACACGCAACTTATAAAAGAAAACTTGAGTCCCGGCGGAAGCGCAGACTTACTTGCTGTGACTTGGTTTATTTATAATCTTGAAAGAAAAATAAATTAATTATATTTTTTAAGGAGAGTTTCTTATGGTAGAAATGATCAAAAAGGGTGTAACAATTGTAAACGGTAAACCCGAATTTACAGCACCTGCAAACATTGAAGCCGGTCGTGACAAGACAATGGCTTACAGAATTCTCAGAGCGCACGACATTTCAGAAGACCCCAAGAAGATGCGTATTAAGTTTGATGCGTTGATTTCTCACGACATCACTTACGTAGGCATTATTCAGACAGCAAGAGCGAGCGGTCTCAAAAAGTTCCCCATTCCTTACGCTATGACAAACTGTCACAACTCACTCTGTGCAGTAGGTGGAACAATCAACGAAGACGACCACGCTTTCGGTCTTTCAGCAGCTCACAAATACGGCGGTATCTACGTTCCTGCAAACCAGGCAGTTATTCACCAGTATGCTCGTGAAATGCTTGCAAAATGCGGTGGTATGATTCTCGGTTCAGACTCACACACACGTTATGGCTGTTACGGTACACTCGGCGTTGGCGAAGGCGGCGGCGAACTTGTAAAACAGCTTCTTGAAAATACATACGACGTACCTTCTCCCGAAGTAGTTCTCGTTTGGCTTGAAGGCGAACTCCCCCACGGTATCGGTCCTCACGACCTTGCAATCGCACTCGTTGCTCAGACATTCCCGAATGCAGACGTTAAGAACAAGGTTCTTGAATTTGCAGGTCCCGGTGTTGCGGCACTTTCTATGGACTTCCGTATCGGTGTTGACGTAATGACAACAGAAACAAGCTGTCTTACATCTATTTGGGAAACAGACGAAGTAGTAAAAGAATTCTACGAAAACGTAAGACGTCCCGAAGCTTACAACGAAATCAAGGTTGAAGAAGGCGCATACTATGATTCAATCGTTAAGATTGACCTTTCAAAAATGGAAAGCATGATTGCACTTCCTTTCCATCCTTCAAAAGCATTTACAATTCACGAACTCCAGGCTAACCCTGAAAAGATATTCAAGGAAACAGAAGCTGAATGTCAGAAGAGCCTTGGCAATCAGGTTACAATGGACCTTTGCAGAAACATTGTTGATGGCAAGGTAGTTGCAGACCAGGGCGTTATCGTTGGTTGTTCAGGTGGTATGTATGAAAACTTGGTTGAAGCAGCTGCAATTCTTGATGGCGAATCAATTGGCGATACATATTTCGACCTTTCTGTATATCCTTCATCTGCGCCTATCAATATGGCTATTACAAGAGACGGCACAAGCGAAAAGCTTATGTCTGCTGGCGCAGTAATCAAACCCGCATTCTGCGGACCTTGCTTCGGTGCCGGCGACACACCTGCTCATAACGGTTTCTCAATCCGTCACGCAACAAGAAACTTCGCAAACAGAGAAGGTTCAAAACCCGGTCAGGGGCAGATTTCTGCAGTAGCTCTTATGGACGCTCGTTCAATCGCGGCAACAGCTGCAAACAAGGGTGTTCTTACAGCTGCAACTGATATTGAATATACAGTACCTGCACACGAATATAAGTTTGACCCCACAATTTATGAAAAGAGAGTATACAACGGCTTTGGTAAGGCTGAGCCCGAATACGAACTCCGTTTTGGTCCCAACATCAAAGACTGGCCCAAGATGTACAAACTTGATGACGATATGCTTGTTAAGCTCTGCGCTGTTATCCACGACGACGTAACAACAACAGACGAACTTATTCCTTCAGGCGAAACATCATCATATCGTTCTAACCCCTTGAAGCTTTCTGAATTTGCTCTCTCAAGACGTGTTCCCGAATACGTTGAACGTTCAAAGGCAGTAAATGCTCTTGAAATTGCACGTCAGGAAGGCAACGCTCCCGCTGAAATAGTTGAAGTATTGGCTAAGGTTGGCGGTGACATCAAGAAGACAACAATTGGTTCTTGCGTATTTGCAAAGAGACCCGGCGACGGTTCTGCTCGTGAACAGGCCGCATCTTGCCAGAAGGTTCTCGGTGGTTTTGCAAACGTTTGTTACGAATATGCTACAAAGCGTTACCGTTCAAACTGCATTAACTGGGGTATTGTTCCTTTCACAATTGAAAAGGATGTTGAATTCAACTACACAGAAAACGATTATCTCTACGTTCCCGGTATCAGAGAAGCTATCCTTTCAGGTAAGGAAGAAATTCCCGCAAAGGTTATTACTGAAAACGGCGTAAAAGATATCACACTTTACTGCAAGGGACTTACAGCAAACGAAAAGCTCATCATCACAGAAGGTTGCTTGATGAACTACTATGCAGCAGGTCTTGCTAAATAAGAAAAAATAAAATTATATACATTCTTTTATAAGGAGAAAAACAATGGCAAAGATTAGAATGACTACTCCGCTTGTTGAAATGGACGGAGACGAAATGACCAGAATTATCTGGCAAATGATTAAAGACGAACTTCTTAATCCTTACGTAGACCTTAAGACAGAATACTATGACTTAGGTCTTCCCAAGAGAGACGAAACAAACGACCAGATTACAAAGGATTCTGCAAACGCTATCAAAAAGTACGGCGTTGGTGTTAAGTGCGCTACAATCACTCCTAACCAGCAGAGAATGAGCGAATACAACTTGCACGAAATGTGGAAGAGCCCCAACGGTACAATCCGTGCTATGCTTGACGGTACAGTATTCAGAGCTCCTATCCTTGTTGACGAAATCAAACCCGTTGTAAGAACTTGGAAGAAGCCTATCACAATCGCTCGTCACGCTTACGGCGATATTTACAAGGCAACAGAATTCAGAGTACCCGAACAGGGCAGAGCTGAAATCAGATTTATTACAATCGAAGGCGATATTATGTTCAAGGACACAATTTACGACTTCGAATGCCCCGGTGTAATTCAGGGTTCATACAACAAGGATACATCAATCGCGTCATTTGCTCGCGCTTGCTTCCAGTATGCTCTTGATACAAAGCAGGACCTTTGGTTCTCAACAAAGGATACAATTTCCAAGAAGTATGACCATACATTCAAGGATATTTATCAGGAAATCTTTGATGCTGAATACAAAGAAAAGTTTGAAGCAGCAGGTATTGAATACTTCTACACACTTATTGACGACGCTGTTGCACGTGTTATCCGTTCTGAAGGTGGCTTTATCTGGGCTTGTAAGAACTACGACGGCGACGTAATGAGTGATATGGTATCAACAGCATTTGGTTCACTTGCTATGATGACATCAGTTCTCGTATCTCCCGACGGCAACTACGAATATGAAGCTGCTCACGGTACAGTTACACGTCACTACTACAA
>JAZRPI010000185.1:0-5646 GCA_045649165.1 Eubacteriales bacterium
TTCATTCAGAAAACTATACATTTTTTCAACGTTAGCCATAGTATTTCTCCTTTATTGCAACTAATTCTTCAAGACATTTCCTATCTTCGCTTGTATCAAGCATTGCCTTTTGTTTGCCTATGATTTTTGTGTTCATACGCAAAATAACCTTTGAAAGTAATTCGTCTAAAAACTCTTCTTTTTTCTCTATATTTATTCTGCCAATCAGATATTCTGCCTGTGTCATTTCACTCGTTTTTCCTGTAAAACGCGCACATATTACCTGATATAGCTTATTTTCTTTCACAAGTTTTTCATCAACTATTTCATAACCGTTTTTGCATAACCATATACGAAGTTCATCTTCTTTTGTCATTGGTTGAAGAATATACTTCACGTTTGTTTTTTCTATCGTCTGGTTATCTAAAATCTGAGCTATAAGCTCACCGCCCATTCCCGCGATTACAACGTCAGATGGACTGAATTTTTCAATTCCTACAAGGCCGTCAGTCAGATATGTATCAATAAAACCACCAAGACCGTATTTTTCTATATTACTTTGAGCCTTTTGTAAAGGCATTTCGTTTATATCTGCCGCCACAGCCTTTTTTATTTTACCCGTCTGAATAAGGTAAATAGGCAATTTGCCATGGTCAGTTCCTATATCTGCTAAAACCGCATCCTGTCTTACACAGTCTGCTATACACTTCATTCTGCTGTCAATAATTATGTTTGACAAAAAATCACCGCCAAAAATTATGAATAAAGGGGCTTAAAACTTTTTAAGCCCCTTTTTATTCTTATTAGTTCTTTGATGCAAAGTAAGCGTTGAGTTTTTCAACGAGTTCGTCTGCATTTGTTCCGTGAACAGCGCATGCTGCTTCAATGCTCTCGCCTCTTGATGCGGGGCAACCAAGGCAGTGCATACCGATTGCAAGGAAAAATTCAGCTGTACCTCTGTCATAATCAAGTACGTCGCCGATAATTGACTGTTTTGTTACTACCATTTTTATATACCTCCGTAATATTAATTATTGAATATATTATACTGTTTTTACCATTGATTGTCAATTATTTGCAATTGTTTTTTTGTATTATTATTCTTTATTATTTCTTTTCGTTGACTTTTTTATAATCTTGAATTAAAATAACCGTAGTGGGAATATAATATACTACTGATTTTGAATGAAAGAGAGATTATATTTATGGATTGTATTTTTTGCAAAATTATTTCGGGCGAAATTCCGTCAAACAAAGTTTATGAAGACGAACAGATTTTGGCTTTTCACGATATAGCACCACAAGCACCCGTACACGTTATAGTTATCCCCAAACAGCACATTCAGTCTGCTGATGAAATCAACAACTTCAACAGTCCTATTGTTGCAAAAATATTTGAAGCTATTCCGAAAATCGCAAAAGAATGTGGTCTTGAAAATGGATATAGAATTATTACAAATATAGGCGAAGACGGCTGCCAGACTGTAAAGCATATTCATTTCCACATACTCGGCGGCAAGAAATTGATTGAAAAAATGGCATAATATTTTTATATTAAACAAAAGAAAGAATTTCAAATGTCTTATATAAAAAAAGAGTTAGAAATCAGAAACATTCCTGACGTATTGACTTTCAAAGACGGTACAAAAGTTACCGAAAAGGCAGATTGGGAAAAAAGACGGAGTGAAATGGTTGAAATAATTGCCGAAAATATGTTTGGCAAAATTCCACCGAGTTTCCCCTTTGAAATTGAAGAAGAAAAGACGTCCGACAGATTTTTGGGTCAAAAAATCATTTACAAAAAAATGATTTTAAAAATTAATACAGATAAAGGCCCGGCTTCTTTTCCTATTTATCAATGCATTCCTAAAAACAAAACAAACATTCCTATGTTTGTACATATAGCATTCAAACCAAAAGACGTATGGCGTTCTACTCCCGTTGAGATGCTTGTTGACCGCGGATTTGGCATTGTCCTTGCATATTATGATGATATCACGTCAGATGACGGCGATTTTTCAAATGGAGTGGCAAAGTTTTTCAACGAAAAAGAACAAGGCAAAATATCACTTTGGGCATGGGCTATGATGCACGTTATGGACTACGTACAAACTCTTGACTTTGTAGACAAAGACAAAATTGCAATTATCGGTCACTCAAGACTTGGCAAAACAGCCCTATGGACTTCTGCTAACGATACTCGTTTTAAGTTTGTATGTTCGAATAATGCGGGTTGTTCAGGCGATGCGATTACAAGGGGTAAGGTTGGCGAAACAATCGAAAGAATCTACAACCGTTTTCCTTATTGGTTTGTTTCAAAATATGCTGAATACAAGAATAACGAAGAAAATCTCCCCTTTGACCAAAACTTTCTCGTTGCCGCGTCTGCACCCCGAAAGGTTTGTATTGGCGCTGCCGAGCTTGATGAATGGGCAGACCCAAGGTCAGAATATTTAACCTGTGTTACAGCATCCCCCGCTTTTGAGCTTCTAGGTGGCAAAGGATTTGTATGCGAAGATAAGTACCCCGAACCCTACGACAAGTGGCAAGAAGGCGATATAAGCTATCATTTACAGCCATACGGACACCTTCTCGGTAATTCAGACTGGGAAAACTATATGGACTTTATTGACAAAAATTAAAAAAAGAGCTGAAGATTCAGCTCTTTTCTTTTTTATAATCCGTTTCTTGTATTCTTCTTCATTATACCGAGAAGCATAACAATAGCAGGAACTGCAACTATTGTCATAACAGTTTCAGGACCTATATAAGTTATGTTGTATACAAAGGAATATACCCACATACCAACAGTATGCACGTATTCGTTCCAATCGCCGTTCTTGGTAATTTCATACCATACAACAGCACCGTTTACAAAATGGCTTGTAAATCTTACAACACAGGCAAGCACAACACCCAACGTTGTTGTGACTGTGGTGTTGGTCTTTTCATTTTTGCTGAAATTACATTTTCTGAAAACACCTGCAAGACCGATTGAAGTATAAGCTACAATATAGTCAAGCAATATTACAACTATAATTCCTACCGCAGTCGGCACGTAAGCAAAATTACCCGCGCCAAGCCAGAGCTTGAATATTGAAAATATGAATGATGAGCCAAGTCCCCACACAAGTCCGTGTCTTATGGATATAATCATAAGCGGAACCATTGAGAACAATGTTACCGAGCCGCCAAGCGGCGCTTCATATATTTTGATAAACGACAAAATTATTGAAGCCGCTATCAATATTGAACACTCAACCATTACTTTTGTCTTTTTGTTCATTTTGTTTTCTCCTATACTTTTTTTACAATTATATTATATATATGTAAAAAACAGAATTTGCCGTGTGCAGTATTACACGTTGAGCTCATAGTATGTAAACATAAGCGAAATTCTTGTTACTCTTGCAATAGCAACAAAAAACCATAAAAACAAAAATTACCGTCTTTGCAGACGGGAATTGATTTTTGTTTTAATTATCTTATTCTTCCTACGCCGGCATTATCCGTTTCAGGTTTTAAGGGTTCGGAATACTCCGTCTCAGCTTTTTACAGCACCCCTGACAAGTATTAAATTGTGTTATATTACTCTACAATTATTTGTTGAGCATCTTAGCGATTTCGTCGCCAAGGTTGTCTTCTCTCTTCTGAAGACCTTCGCCCTTTTCATAACGGTAGAAAGAATCAACCTTGATGTTGCCGCCAAATTCCTTAGCGCATGATTCAACATACTTAGCAACTGTCATAGAGTCGTCTTTTACGTAAGCGTTTTCTGTAAGGCAGATAGCTTCATAGAACTTACCGAGCTTACCTGTTGCAATCTTTTCAAGAATCTGTTCAGGCTTGTTAGCGTTCTTGGGGTCGTTCTTGAGCTGAGCTGTGATAATAGACATTTCTTCTTCAACTGCACTTGCAGGAACTGCAGCTCTGTCAACATACTGAATGTTTGAGTATGCTGCTACCTGGAGAGCAATGTTCTTTGCCATTTCAGCAAAACCTGCATTGTTCTTAGCTGCATCGTCAGCTTCAAACTTAACGATAACGCCTGTAGCGCCCATACCGTGAATATAAGAAGCCAATGTTCCTTCTACTGCAAGGAAACGACGGATAGACATATTTTCACCAATCTGGAAAATCTTGTCTTTCATAGCAGCTTCAACTGTCATGCCGCTTGCCATTGTAAGAGCGTTGAGTGCTTCAACGTCTGCGGGCTGATTATCAATAATGAGCTTGAGAATTTCTTTTACAAATGCTTTGAAGCTTTCGTTCTTAGCAACGAAGTCTGTTTCGCAGTTAACTTCAATCATAGCTGCCTTGTCGCCTTCAACGAGAATGTCAACAAGACCTTCTGCTGCGATTCTGTCAGCCTTCTTAGCTGCAACTGCAAGACCTTTTTCTCTCAAAATTTTGATTGCTTCATCAAAATCACCGTTTGCTTCAACCAATGCCTTTTTGCAGTCCATCATACCGCAGCCTGTTTTTGCTCTGAGGTCTGATACTGCCTTTGCTGTAATTGTAGCCATTTTATATTCCTCCGATATTAAGGTTTATTTCAAAAATTATTCTGCGTCTGCTTCTTCAGCTTCAGCAATTTCTTCAACAGCGCTTTCGAACTGTTCGCCCTGCTTACCTTCAATGATTGCATCAGCAATAACAGAAGAGATAAGCTTGATAGCGCGGATAGCGTCATCGTTACCGGGAATGAAGTAGTCTGCATCGTCGGGGTCGCAGTTTGTATCTACGATTGCAACAACGGGAATACCGAGCTTCTTAGCTTCGAGAACTGCATTTCTTTCTTTTCTGGGGTCAACGATAAATACGCATGAAGGAAGTCCGGGCATATCCTTGATACCGCCAAGGTTCTTTTCAAGGTCGGAAATTTCCTTAAGTCTCTTTGCAACTTCTTTCTTGGGGAGAAGGTCAAATGTGCCATCTTCCTGCATCTTGAGAAGGTTGTTGAGTCTTTCGATTGACTTGTTGATTGTCTTGTAGTTTGTGAGCATACCACCGGGCCAACGTACGTTTACGTAGTACATGCCGCATCTCTGAGCTTCTTCTTTGATTGCAGAAGCTGCCTGCTTCTTTGTACCAACAAAGAGCATTGTGCCGCCTTCAGCTGCAAGGTCACGAACAAACATATATGTTTCTTCGAACTTCTTTACAGTCTTCTGAAGGTCAATGATGTAGATGCCGTTTCTTTCTGTGAAGATGTACTCAGCCATCTTGGGGTTCCATCTTCTTGTGTGATGTCCGAAATGGACGCCTGCTTCAAGCAGTTGTTTGATTGTAATTACTGACATTTTTAATGTCCTCCTTCGGTTATTTCCACCATACAGCCCTTGATTAAATGCACCGAGGATAGCTTGTATGTGTGAATTTTCGTACTTGAGTATTATAACACTATATATATACATTTTCAAGCATTTTTCATTATTTTACAATTTATTTACATTTTGCCATATCTGCCACTCTTAATTATTGACAAAGCAAGACAAAAACTGTATGATAAACCTATAAAAACTTAATTTTCTACGGTGGCAAAAAATGATAAAAGCTATACTTATTGATATTGACAATACCCTGCTTGATTTTCGCAAAAGTGCAGATAAAGCAATTGAACTTTTGTTTAACGAAAAAGGCCTTACATATTCAAAAAAAGTTTCC
>JAZRPI010000186.1:0-7403 GCA_045649165.1 Eubacteriales bacterium
GACAACATAGAAAAAATGTGTATAATATCTAATGTTGCTTGATAAGGCAACTTTCGCGAGAGTGGCGGAACTGGCAGACGCGCACGTTTGAGGGGCGTGTGGATTTACCGTACGGGTTCAAGTCCCGTTTCTCGCACCAAAATGCAGTATACTCTTTTGAGTATGCTGCATTTTTTGTTTTTCAGAGAAATGGGGCTTGAAGGGGAAACGGTAGTGAATCGGTAGTCCGGTGGACTGCCGAGAGCCGTGGAAGACCGAGCGCGTAGGTCGCGCGAGACCAAGTCCCGTTTCTCGCACCAAACAAAGCTTATTTCCTTTTGGAAGTAAGCTTTGTTTTTTTTGCATTTTAGAAAAGGCGGTGCGTCGGCGAAGTCGCCCCTACAATTCACCTATATGTACAGAAAAAACCACGGTCATAAACCGTGGTTTTATTTTTACCAATATCACATATCTAATTGGTTATCTATATATGTTACGTGTTTTTCTCCGTAATAAGAATACTCATAAACCGAGTCGCATTCAAATTCATTACGGTCAAATGATTCATGTTTTATAACATTTCCGTTTTTATCGTAGGTATATTTATCCCAATCTTCATCTATTTTACCATAATCTTCATCAACATACATACTATATGCAGAGATACAATTACCACTTCCATCATAAGAATACTTTTTTTCGCTAAATAATCTAGGCTCAGCACCTACATAATCTTCTTCCCATAATTTTTCTTCCAACAAATTGCCGTTTTTGTCTCGTTTAAATTCTCTAATTTGCTTAACACCAAAATATGTTGTTTCTTTGATTATATTTCCGTTTAAATCATAATCATATTCACGTTTTTTACGTTCATTACCGTTAGCATCGGTTTCCTTATGAGTTAATAAGTTGCCTGCTATATTGTATGTATATTCACTTAAAAGATGACGGCTGCCATCAGGGTTGAATATTTCAGATGCTTTTTGATTTCCATATATGTCGTAATAATATTTTTCCGTCATCTCAAGATTTCCACTCTTGTCATATCGGGCTTTCTTTATCAGCCTATTTCGATAGTCATATTCATACATAAATATACTTTTACCGGTTTTTTTGATACAATTTCCCTTCTCATCATATTCAAGGTAAACTTCATTATTACGGTCTTCGCTCGTATCCTTGAAGTATATTACATCACCTTTATTGTTGTATTTATACTCGTAAACAGATTTTGATACTCCCCTAAGACTGTTAACTTCTTTCTTAACTAAATTACCTTTTTCATCGTATGTGCATTTATAGTCTTCAGAGATATTGCCGCTGTATGAGAATTTTCGGACAAAAGACAGTACTTGTTCTTCAGCATTGAATTCATACTCTTCTATCATATAATCTCCGTCTGAATATTTTGTTTCTGTAATATCATATAAAACCCTAAAGCCCCGCAAATAATCTTTAGTGTCTTTATAATTTTCTATCTCTTTGAACAGCTCGTATGCCTTTTCATACTCTTTGTTTTCAAGAAGAAAAACTGCTTTGTTATACTTGTGTTGTTGAGTAAAAAACAGCAACGAAAAAACTACGGGAATAACAACAGTAATAATAACAAGAGTGCCAATAAAACACGCCGCAATTTTCTTTTGTCTTGCGGGTTCGGTTGACTTCATATTGTCAAACAATTCTTCGTTCATTAATGCTTACTCCCTTTAAAATTAATTGTTTACGATTTGATTATAACATAGATAATACTTCAAATTCAATAATAAAATGTGAATTTGCGTGTAATATAACAAAAACCACGGTCATATACCGTGGTTTTATTTTTTATTTCATTACGCTTAGGAATTCTTGGAGTCGTTTTGATTTGGGGTTGCCAAAGATTTCTTCTGCACTTCCCTGTTCAGCGATTACGCCGTCGTCCATAAATATTACTTTGTCAGATACTTCTCTTGCAAAGCCCATTTCATGTGTAACAACGAGCATTGTCATATCTTCTGCTGCAAGTTCTTTCATAACCGCCAACACTTCAACCGTAATTTCAGGGTCAAGTGCCGATGTGGGCTCGTCAAAACAGAGTATGTCAGGCTTTAGTGCCAATGCTCTTGCAATAGCAACTCTCTGCTGCTGACCGCCCGAAATCTGACAGGGGTAGTTACCCATTTTGTCACCAAGTCCAACCTTTTGGAGAAGCTCTGCCGAGTGTGTCAAAATCTCTTCTTTTATTTGCTTTTTGTTTTCTTTGTAGTCAGGGCGCTCCTTTGCCAAAAGCAAGGGGGCTAATGACACGTTTTCAAGCGCCGTATACTGCGGAAACAGATTAAAAGACTGGAAAACAAGTCCGAAATGAAGTCTTTTCTGTCTTATTTCTTCGTCAGTCTTTGCCTTTTTGTCATCAGCATCAAAAAGAAGCTGTCCGTTCAGATAAAACTGTCCTTTGTCGGGTGTTTCAAGAAAGTTCACACAGCGCAAAAGTGTAGTCTTACCGCTTCCGCTTGAACCAATAACACTCAACACTTCGCCCTTTTCAATTTCAAAGCTTACGCCTTTCAAAACTTCGGTCTTTCCGAAGCTTTTTATTATATTTTTTGCTTCAAAAACTGCCATAAAAAGCTCCTTTCAACCTATATTCTGTAATAGTCAAGCTTCTTCTCGAAATAACCGAAAAGAAGTGTCAATGCGCCAACAAATACAAGATAGAATACTGCCGTATAGAACAACGGCCACATGAGACCGTAGCCTGCCAACACTTCTGCCTTCTGAATAATTTCGGCAATCATAATAACTCTCGCCAAAGCTGTGTCTTTTACAAGCGTTATAACTTCATTTGACATAGGTGCAAGAATTCTCTTTACTACCTGCATAAGTATAACTTTGAAAAACACCTGTGTCTTGGTCATACCAAGCACCTGTCCTGCTTCGTACTGTCCTTTTGGTATACTCTCAATTCCGCCACGATAAATCTCGGAAAAATAACAAGCGTAGTTAATAACAAACGCCGCTACTACCGAAGCAAAACGTGAAAGAATCGGTGTTCCGAAAAGGAACCCCGGCAAATAGAAAAATATGATTACCTGAAGCATGAGCGGCACGCCGCGTATTATCCATACGAAAGTCTTTACCAAAAATGCAAAGGGCTTGAATTTTGACATTGACCCGAATGCTATCACCAAACCTAAAGGAAGCGCTAACACGAGTGTTAGCGCAAATATCAGGCAGGTGTATTTAAGTCCGCCAAGCAGACTTAACGTTACTTCCCAAAAACCCATTATCTATATTCCTTCTGTTATGTTCTCTAATGATTAGTCTTCAATGTTTTCTGTAACTTTGAGAACGTTTTCAAAACCGTACTTTTCAGCGAGTTCCATCAATTTGCCGTTCTTTTCAAGTTCTTTGATAGCTTCGTTTACTTTTGCTGTAAGTTCGCTGCCCTTCTTGAAGCCAATTGCATAGATTTCTGATTCAAGTTCAATTGCTTCAACAATTGCCAAGTCTGCATAGTCGCCCTTGCCGCAAAGGTTCTGAGCAAGAATAATATCAACTACGATAAAGTCAACAGCACCTGACTTAACTTCTGTGAATGCCTTAATCTGTGCGGGAGCTGTGAAAATGTTGTCCTTGTCTGTTACTGTTTCAGCGTATGCTGCACCGGCACTTGCTGCTTCAACGCATGCCTTCTTACCCTTAAGGTCTTCTGCTGTCTTGTAAGAATCAACGTTGTCTTTCTTTACAACGATGCACTGCTGGTTGAGCATATAACCGTATGAGAAGTCAACGAGTTCAGAACGTTTTACGCCGTTATCGCTTGAGTTTGCTGTAAAGCCGTTCCAGATGCAGTCAATCGCGCCTGAGTTAACTTCATTGTATTTCTGACCCCAGTCAATTTCCTGGAATTCAACTTCCATACCGAGAATCTTTCCAACTTCCATTGCAAATTCAGATTCAAAACCTGTCCAGTTGCCGTTTTCGTCTTTTTCATTCATGTTTTCAAAAATTGTAACACCACATACGAGTTTGTCATCTTTCTTGCCACATGATGTGAATGCGAAAACTGTTCCGATTATGAGTACAAATGTCATAATCAACGCTAATGTCTTTTTCATAATAATACCTCCAAAGCATATCTATATGTACGCTTTAATTTTGATTTTTCACTTTATCACTTTACTTTGATAAAGTCGATGTGTGTATAATAGCACATTAAGTTATCTTTGTCAATACATTTTTGAAAATAAAAATAAAAAAATTTGCCTATAATTTATATAAGCAAATTTTTGTTTGTTTTTTCATTTTAAAAAGACTGAAGCGCAAGGTGTAAAACGTTCTTTACCGATATATTTCTTATATATTCCCTGCCATTGTTTCTTATAGACAATCTTTTACATTCTCTGTTAGCTTCTGTACTTACAGCAATAAAAACAGTACCGACAGGCTTTTCATCCGTTCCACCGTCAGGCCCTGCTATTCCCGTTATGCTTATGCCTATATCGGCACCCATAAGCTTTCTTACGCCGTCAGCCATCTGCAACGCACATTCTTCGGAAACTGCCCCCTTTGTATCAAGTACAGACTTTTCAACGTTAAGAAGTTTTGCTTTTATTTCATTTGCATAAGATACTATACTTCCGTCAAGTATTGATGACGCGCCGCTTACTGCTGTGATTTTCCCTGTTGCAAGACCGCCTGTGCAAGATTCAGCAACTGCGATTTTCTTGCCGCAATCTTTAAGTTTTTTTACCAATGCTTCTTCAATATTCGTATCAATACCGTAAATATACTTGCCAACTTCTGTCTTGTATAATTCTTCTATCGCTTTGTTGCAGAGTTCTTCGCCCTTTTCTTTGGTTTCTGCCTTTGCTGTAATACGAAGTCTTACTTCCCCATCGGTTGCATACGGTGCAATGGTGGGATTTTCGTAACTTTTCATCATATCAATAAGGATGCTTTCAACCTTTGATTCGCCCATACCGAATATATTTACGTTTTTGCTTATAAAGTGGCAATCGGACAGGCTTTCAAGGTAAGGAACGACACCATTTTCAAACATAGGCTTCATTTCTCTCGGCGGTCCGGGGAGAATTGCAACAGCTTTACCTGTTTTCTCATTTTCTATAATAGCACCCGGAGCTGTTCCAACTTTATTTTCAAGAATAATAGAATCTTCGGGCATATACGCCTGTTTCACATTGTTTTCTGTCATTTCCATATTTCTTGACTCAAAATATCCCTTAAGCCAATCATACGACTCTTGGTGTAAACTAAGCTTTTTGCCCATAATTTCAGCTACTGTTTCTTTTGTCAAATCGTCGTAAGTAGGACCAAGACCGCCTGTCAGTATAACAAGGTCAGCTCTGCTTAATGCTTCTTCGAGAAAAGTTTTCAATCTCTCAGGGTTATCGCCGACAACGCCCTGATGATATTGATTTATCCCTAATGCCGCAAGTCTTTTTGAAATATATGCAGCGTTTGTATTTACGATATCACCGATAAGGATTTCTGTTCCAACACATAATATCTCTGCATTTTTTATTTTTATCATTGTTATATCAGCTCCAAATTTTATCTTTATTTTTATTTTACCACACTTTTACTATTTTTCAATAGCTATACAGCTTTGGCAAATATTTATTTACAAGGTAGTTTTTTTATGTTATAATATAAATTCAAATATGAAAAGAATTTCAAGAAAGGGTTAAGTTTTGAATATTCCGAAATTTGACAAAGGCGATACGCTTTTAATGAAGAAAACACACCCCTGCGGCTCTATGCAATTTGAAGTGCTTCGCGTGGGTAGTGATATAAGAATCAAATGCAAAGGATGCGGCCACGATATGACTCTTCCAAGAGAAAAATTGGAAAAGAACATAAAGAAGGTTGTTTCAAGCAGTGAAGGCGGTGAAGCTAATGACTGAAATTAACACAGTAGACAAAAAGACCAAATTCAGTCCATATCTTCTTTTTGCTTTCTTTGTTCCTGCAATCATTTTTCTCGTTATATATTTACTGCGAGAAGTTTACCCGATTGGCGAAAACTCCGTTCTTGTACTTGATTTGAATGCTCAGTACGTGTATTTCTTTGAAGAACTACGCGACATTCTGCTCGGCGACGGAAGTCTTCTCTACTCTTGGCAAAGGGCTCTTGGCGGAGAATTTATGGGTATGTTTGCATACTACGTTGCAAGTCCTTTCAATCTCCTAATCGCTCTTTTTCCCAAAAAAGCCATAACAGAAGCATTACTCACAATTTTCGTACTCAAAGCAGGTCTTTCGGGCTTTAACTTTGCTGTATATCTCCATTATACAGGCAGAGCTAAAAACAAAATTGTGACAGTCGTATTTTCTACAATGTACGCTCTTATGTCCTACGCTCTTGTAAACGGACATAATACAATGTGGATAGACGCACTTCTTTTCTTGCCCATACTCATTATGGCTCTTGAAAATCTCATCAACAAGAAAAAATATATTCTTTATACAATAATACTCGCAATTACCATTATATCAAACTTTTATATCGGATATATGGTCTGCATATTTATTGTTCTGTATTCATTCTACTATTATTTTGCATACGGCTATTCGGAAAAGTATAACGAAAGCGGCGAATCGCTTCATTTTATAAAAACATTTTTGAGAATTCTATTATTCTCGCTTATTGCGGTCGCTATGTCTGCGGTAATTATTTTTACCGTTTACTATTCTCTCAAATTCGGCAAAAATGACTTTTCTGACCCGAGTTTTGAGCTGCTCACCAAATTTAATTTTGCCGAGCTGTTTGCAAAAATGCTCCCCAATTCGTACGACACAGTACGCCCCGAAGGGCTTCCATTCATCTACTGCGGTGTACTAACACTTATTCTTCTTTCCGTATTTTTTATTACAAGAAAGATTACGCCCAGAGAAAAAATATGCGCAGGACTTATCCTGTCAGCACTTATCTTCTCTTTTGCAGGTACGACTTTAGATATATTCTGGCACGGTATGCAGAATCCCAACTGGCTTAACTACCGTTACAGCTTTATGCTTTGCTTCCTTATGGTAGTATTCGCACATCAGGCATTTAACTTTGTAAAAGAAATAAACTTCAATCATATAGTAGCCGTATGTTTTGCCCTTATATTCATTATAATTACGGTACAAAATCAGAACTACGAATATATTGACGGAATACTCTGCATCTGGCTCAGCCTTGTTCTTGTAGGCGTTTATTTGCTCACACTTTACGCTTTCAAAAAAGAAAAAGACACAAACTTTGTCGCTCTTATTCTTGCTATTATAGTTTCAACGGAAATGCTGATAAACGGCTATCTTGAGCTTGACTCGCTTGACCAGGACGTTGTATTCAGCTCAAGAACTTCATACAGAGAGTTTATAGACGAGCTTGAACCTGTCGTCAACTACGTTCACAACAAAGACAAGTCTTTCTA
>JAZRPI010000187.1:0-2723 GCA_045649165.1 Eubacteriales bacterium
CTTCTTTGAGCAGAATTCAGCTTCTTCTGTTCACTCTTGCCGCCTTTATGCTTAAGTATGTCTATATATTCTATGTCTAACTTTTCAGCCACTCTTTTTGCCAACACTTTTGCGTGGTCATAACCATAGTGTCGGACTGACTTAGGGTTTCTCGGAACACTTACACACACTGTATTATAAAGATTTTTCTTAGATATAAGATTTTCTATTATTTCATCGGCAACAAACTCAAACACGTCGTCATTGTTACTTCTTTTGAGAGCATATACAAGTCTGTTTGTCACAGCTTCATTATCATAATGCGAATACAAAGCAAGGTGTCTTACCGAGTCTACCTTGTTGTCTCTGAATCTGCACTGGCAGTCTATCTGTTCATTCAAACAATCAGCGCATATTTCCGTCTTTGATTCTTCCCACTCAACCAAGCAATCACAGCATAGCTTTTGTGTATAGTCATAAGGCAAAAGCTTTTTACAAGCAACACACTTTTTGACAAAAATAATATTCAGTATCTTGTTTATATATTCTTTGATAATTTTATTCATACATACTCAACAACTGTTCAAGTCCCGTATATCTTTTTGTAGGCTTATTTGTGTCTACCATTTGCTGAACAACAGATGCCTTACCCACTAATATAACCATTCTCTGCGCTCTAGTTACCGCCGTATAAAGCAGGTTACGCGTCATAAGCCTTGGTGTAAAACTGTACATTGGAATAATAACGACAGGATATTCACTTCCCTGACTCTTATGAACGGTTATAGCGTAAGCGTGTTCAAGTTCGTCAAGGTAAGAAAAATCATAGTCAACGTAACGGTTATCGTCAAAAAGAATTGTCATTCTTTCGTTTCGCAAATCTATCTTGCTGATTACACCAATATCGCCGTTAAAAATACCGATACCGTCTTTTTCGTCGCTCGTCCACTCAATATCGTAATTATTTTTAACCTGCATAACTTTGTCTCCTTCACGGAAAACAATGTCGCGCACTTTTTTTTCAACCTTTTTTCAGAATAGGGATTCATCACTCTCTGAAGCAGATTATTAAGCACAACAGTGCCTGATGCACCCTTTCTTGACGGTGTGATAACCTGAATATCGTTTACAATATCCTTGCCGTAGGTCTTGGGAAGTCTTACGGCACAAAGTTCTGCAACAGTCCTTGCAATCATCTCGTCGTCATCTCTTGCAAGGAAGAAAAAGTCGCTGTTTTTTGAAGTTAATTTGGGATATTCGCCTTCATTTATCGCGTGGGCGTTTGTTACAATCAGGCTTTCTTCGTCCTGACGGAAAATTTCTTTCAGTTCAACTGTATTAAATCTGTCGCTTTTTATAATATCAGAAAGTACGTTTCCCGCGCCAACAGACGGAAGCTGGTCTGTATCGCCTATAAGTATAAGCTTAGCCCCCGGTCTTATCGCCTGTAAAAGCGATGCAAAGAGCATTGTATCAACCATTGATGCTTCGTCAACAATAATTACGTTTTCTTCTAATTTTGAATGTTCGTTTCTGCGGAATACAGGCATACTATCGTTTGAATAGTCCATTTCAAGCAGTCTATGAATAGTCTTTGCTTCGTGCATTGTAGACTCGCTCATTCGTTTTGCCGCCCTACCTGTCGGGGCTGTCAAGGCAATCTTATAGCCTAAATCTTCAAATACGCGTATTACTGCTCTTATAACGGTAGTTTTACCTGTACCGGGGCCGCCTGTAAGCACCATAACTCCGTTATTTACAGAATTAATAATTGCTCTCTTCTGAAGTGATGCGTATTCAACACCGAAATCACTTTCAATACGCATAATCATTCTGTTTATATCGCCTATATCAATCCTAGGACAAAGGTCATCAAGTAGCTGAAGCTTGTCTGAAGCATATTTTTCCGCTTCATAGTATTCTTTCAGATATATACATTTTCTCTTGCTGAATAATTTTTGAACTATCTGTTCTTCAGCTAAAAGCTCGTCAACCGCCTTTTCTATTTCATAGTCTTCAGCATTAAGCATATCACAGGCCGCAGGTACAAGCTTGTCCCTTGGAATAAAAACGTGGCCATTCTGTACGCCGTTATATGACAATACGTACTTGACACCGCTTTTAATTCTTTCTTCTCTGTAATTCTCAACACCAAGACTTCTTGCAACATTGTCTGCCTTCTCAAAACCTATACCGTATATTTCATCGCACAAAATATATGGATTACGTTTTATTATATCAATAGAGCCGCTTCCCCATTTTTTGTAGATTTTTACAGCAGTTGCAGGGCCGAAAAACTCACGGCAGAACATCATTACATTACGCAGTCCAAACTGAGCTTTGAAGTCTTCCGACATTTCTCTCGCTTTTTTGAGAGAAATACCCGGAATTTCCGCAAGCCACTCGGGGTGGTTTTCGATTACGTCAAAAGTGTCCACCCCATACTGACCTACAATTTTTAATGCTATTGAAGGGCCTATACCCTTGATTGTTCTTGATGAAAGATATTTAAGTATCGCGTTTGAAGAAGCGGGCAATTCTTTTTCATAGTATTCTACCTTGAACTGACGGCCGTATGATTGATGAAGAGTCCATTTGCCGACAGCCTTTATCATTTCGCCCGCGCCAAGAAACGGCATTTCTCCGACAACGGTTACAAGTTCTTCTTCGTCAGTAGCAAGTTCGCATACCGTATATCCGTTTTCTTCGTTCTGATAAATTATATGTTCAACAGTACCCGCAAT
>JAZRPI010000188.1:0-2387 GCA_045649165.1 Eubacteriales bacterium
GTTCAAAGGTTCATTGGGAAAAATCAAGTGTGCTGTATGTCCTGAGTGCGGTTATACCGAAACTTATATTGACAATCTCGAAAATGTCAAAAAGTTGGTTGAAAAAGCAAAGTAAACTAATTAGGGGAGTATATATGAAAAACAAAAAGGATAATGAAAATCAAGTACAATATATGCCGATTGGTATGTGCATCGGTATTGGTATAGGTACGGCGATAGGGGCTGCAACAAATAATATACCGCTCTATATGTGTATTGGCTTAAGTATTGGTATGTGTATCGGCACACTTATAGATGCAAACAACCGTAAGACATCGGAAGATGATTCACAGAAAAAAGACGACGAAGAAAATGAATAAAGTAATAGTTATAGGTTGTCCTGGAAGCGGAAAGAGTGTTTTTGCTAAGGCGTTGCACAAAGCAACAGATTTACCGCTTTTTCATTTGGATATGCTTTATTGGAATGCAGATAAAACTACGGTAGAAAAGGCTGTATTTCTTGAAAGATTGACAGAAGTAATGCAAAATGAAAAATGGATAATTGACGGCAATTATGCTTCTACAATGGAAATGAGAATTCAGGCGTGTGATACAGTTATCTTTTTAGACTATCCATTAGATGTCTGTCTTGACGGTGTTAAGCAAAGACGGGGAACTGTACGAAGTGATATTCCTTGGATTGAAACCGAAGAAGATACGGAATTTATTGAATTTATTAAAAATTTTAATATACAAAACAGACCGAAAATTTTAGAATTACTTAAAAAATATTCAAACAAAAATATTTATATCTTCAAAACAAGAAAAGAAGCAGACGTGTTTTTAGAACAAATAAAATAAAAAACTCGAAACATTCGTTTCGAGTTTTTCTTATCTTAAAGTACATATAAAATTGTACATAAAAACAAGCCCTGTGCTGAGTAATATTCCGCCGATTATATCTGACAGCCAATGTACGCCCGATACAAGTCTTCCGAATACCATAAAGGCAATAAAAAACATAATTGCAATATTAATAATATATCTGAACGTTTTATTTTTTATACGGGAATTAAGCTGTATTATTGTTGTCGGCATAACAGTCAAAACAAGCATAGTGGTTGAAGACGGATATGATGCTTCCAAAATACCGTTTATAAGAATTGGTCTATAATTTATAACTACTATTTCAAAGAAGAAATAGAGTGCAAAAACAACTATATAATATCCGCCAAGAATTAGTATACTGTAATCAACATTCAGTATGCTTTTTCTTTTGATTAGTTGAATAAGACCTAAGATAGCAAATATAAACGTGCAGAAAAAGGGAACGAGTCCTAACCAGTCGGTAATTGTGTAAAGAATCATATTTACGCCTGTCAGTTT
This sequence comes from Eubacteriales bacterium, assembly GCA_045649165.1. Taxonomy (GTDB): domain Bacteria; phylum Bacillota; class Clostridia; order Oscillospirales; family CAG-272; genus RGIG1995. The sequence goes on from JAZRPI010000188.1 coordinate 1,366, forward strand.
ATGAAAAAACAAATTAAGCGTTGAAAAACCTACCTTTGAATCAAGCGGACCAATTTGCTGAACGTCAATGAATTTTAACAGTGTTGTCCACAGAACGAATACAATAAGTGAACATATAGCAATATACAGATTTCTTTTGTTTTCTTGTTTCATAATATTTTACCTTCTTTCTAAAATACATTCTAAAGGAAAATATACCTATAAACAAGAAACGTATTATCACGTAAGCGATACAAATTGTGTCATTTAATTTTTGTGAAAGAAAGCACCTTTATAAGCAAAAAAGCGAACAAAAATATTGAAGCGTAAGGCTGCAAGCTTATAGTCAACACAAACACGGCTATTATATTCAAAATCAACGATAGTTTATATTTGATTTTTAACCAGAATGGTTTTGTAATGCGTTGCAGAGAAAGAGTCAATAATCCTGAAATGATAGTCAATAAAATCAAGATAATAAATGTTACTTTTAAATAAAGAGATACGGCAGTCAAAGACAAGAGAGAAACTTCTTGTATTATACCGTTATTTTTTTGCGCAAAAAACGGCAAGAAGAATAGCATTGATGAAAATATATCAAGCAAACCAAAAATTAAATCGCGGAAATTGCTTTCTTTTTGTTTGTTATCATTTTCTGCGATACTCAATAGTTCGTCGCCTGAAAGAAGCTCGTCTATTGTAATTGAAAACAGTTTTGCAATCTGCTTTAATGAATCAATGTTTGGGTAACCCCTGCCTGATTCCCATTTTGATATGGCTGTACGCGATACGAAAATCTTTTCTGCAAGTTCTTCTTGTGTAAGCCCTTTTTGTTTTCTCAATGTTTGCAGTTTTTCTTTGAATTCCATATACAACACTCTTTCTGTATGTTATTAAATAAATTATACCACATATTACAGAAACAATATAGTAATTTCAAAATCTGTTATTGATACTTTTAGTAACATTTATATATTTTTGCGGTCTTGTTTTCTTTTTTGGAAAAATATGCTATAATATATCAAAATAAATATAGGAAGAAA
>JAZRPI010000189.1:0-4384 GCA_045649165.1 Eubacteriales bacterium
GCAATCAGAATTGCAACGTTGAATATATCTGTAACAAAGGTGGTCATTGAGTGAAACTCGCCCATTGCGCTGTATGCATCTTTTCTCGCATTAACAAACTGCAAGTTTCCGTCTTCAAACTTTTCCTGTTCTTTTTCGGTATTGGTAAAAGCCTTTGTAACACGTATACCCGAAATACTGCTTTCAATAGAAGCGTTTATAACGGCAACGGCTTGTCTGCTTTCCATAAAAGCCTTGCGCATCTTTTTTCTTGTTATAACTGATACAACAACAAGCAAAGGAACGCAAAGGAAGATTATAAGAGAAAGCCATACGTTGATTGACAAAAGGTATGCAAATGAAATTATAATCGAAACCGATGAAATAATAACGTTTTCGGGGCCGTGGTGAGCAAGTTCGCTTACGTCGTTAAGGTCGTTGGTCATACGGCTCATTATTTTACCTGTTTCGTGGTTGTCATAGAAAGAAAAGTTAAGTTTCTGCAAGTGTGCAAACAGTTCGCTTCTCATCTGCGACTGCATTTTGACGCCCATTACGTGACCTTCATACTGAATAAAGTAGTTGAGCCCCATTCTTACAGCGTAAAGAATAAGCAAAGATACGCCGAAAACGACAATCATCTTGTAATTTCTGTTCGGGATTAAATCATTGAGCATCGTACGTGTAACAATCGGGTAGATGATAGCGATGAGTGACACAAAAAGTGACGCGCACATATCTAAGATAAATATTTTCTTATGCGGTTTGTAGTACGATATAAAACGTTTTAACATTCTGTTTTCTCTCTCTGTCTGTTGGTAGTATATTAAAAAGCTACTCTTTCGATTGATTTTATTTTTGGTTTGCTGTCGGATAAATCTACGTCGTAAACAACACCGTGGAATTCAATTTCGTTTTCGGCAAATTCAAATCTTGCGGGCATCTTTGTGCGCAGTTTTTCAATAATAATTTCTGACTTTACACCGAGTATTGAATCTTTAGGTCCACACATACCAAGGTCGGTTATATAACCCGTACCGTTTGGCAAAATCTGCTCGTCTGCCGTAGTTACGTGGGTATGCGTACCGAAAATGCAGTTAATTTTGCCGTCAAAATATCTTGCAAGTGCTATCTTTTCGCTTGTTGCTTCAGCGTGTATGTCAAGTATACTTATATCGTAGTTACCCTGCTCTTTTGTGATAACCCTTTCGACAGACTCAAAAGGACAAGCAAGACTTTCCATATAAATTGTACCCGACACGTTCATAACAAGCATCTTATATCCCATACAGTCTACGATTGTATAACCATTCCCTGCCGAAAGTGGCGGGAAGTTAAGGGGTCTTACGATATTACTGCACGAGTCAAGAAATTCGCGAAGATTATTCTTCTGCCAGATGTGGTTTCCGCCTGTTATTACGTCAACTCCGTACTCAAGTATTGCCTTTGCGGAATCCGTATCAAGACCGTTACCCCTGCTCGCGTTTTCACCGTTTGCAACAACGAAGTCTATTTTGTTGTTCTTTCGGTAGCTCCACAGCCTTTTGCCGAGTTCTTCAACTGCTAAAGGACTTACAATGTCGCCGAGCGCTAATATTTTCATAAATATTGCCTTTCTATCCCTATAAAATAGGGCAAAAAATCACAGTCCGTTTTGTTTTGATAACGGACTGTGATATTGTAAAATTCATATAAATGTATATTCTAACGGATAGTCCGTTTTCTATCTTTCGATTTTGCTCTATATATTTATATGTTAATGCGCTGATTTCTACCCTTATTTAGCGTATTCAATAGCGCGGTTTTCTCTGATTACGTGAATCTTAATCTGTCCGGGATATTCAAGATTTTCTTCAATCTTCTTGACAACGTCCCTTGCGATAAGAACCATCTGGTCATCGTTAACTTCGTTGGGCTTAACCATAATACGAACTTCACGACCTGCCTGAATAGCGTATGATTTTTCAACGCCGTTGAAACTGTTTGCAATTTCTTCAAGCTTCTGAAGTCGTTTTATGTAGTTTTCAAGGTCTTCGCGTCTTGCTCCCGGTCTTGCAGCTGAAATAGCATCTGCAGCCTGAACAATCATAGCGATGATAGTTCTGGGTTCAACGTCGTTGTGATGAGCTTCAATAGCGTGGATAACTTCCTTGCTTTCTTTGTATTTCTTAGCAAGGTCAACGCCAAGCTGTACGTGAGAGCCTTCAACTTCGTGAGTAAGTACCTTACCGATATCGTGGAGAAGACCTGCACGCTTAGCAAGTGTGCTGTCTGCACCGATTTCGTCGGCAATCATACCTGAAAGGAGTGATACTTCAATAGAGTGGCGAAGTACGTTCTGGCCGTAACTTGTACGGTACTTGAGACGTCCGATAAGCTTAACAAGTTCGCCGTTAAGACCGTGAACGCCTGTTTCAAACATAGCCTTTTCGCCTGCCTGTTTGATTGTGTTGTCAACTTCTTTGCGGGCTTTTTCAACCATTTCTTCAATTCTTGCGGGATGAATTCTTCCGTCAGAAATGAGTTTTTCAAGAGTAATTCTTGCGATTTCTCTTCTTACGGGGTCAAAGCCTGAAAGTGTAATTGCTTCGGGTGTATCGTCAATAATAAGGTCAACACCTGTAAGCGTTTCAATCGCGCGGATATTTCTACCTTCACGTCCGATTATTCTTCCCTTCATGTCATCATTGGGGAGCGGAACAACCGATACTGTTGTTTCTGATACGTGGTCAGCTGCGCAACGCTGAATTGCAAGTGAGATAATGTTTCTTGCCTTGTCGTCGGCTTCTTCTTTTGCTCTCGCTTCAATTTCAACAATTTTCTGAGCAGCTTCGTGTTTAACTTCGTCTTCAATACGCTGAACAAGCTCTCTCTTAGCTTCAGCAGCAGATATGCCTGCCAACTGTTCAAGCTTTTCAAGCTGTTGGATGCGTACTTTTTCGAGTTCTTCTTTGAGTTCGTCGTTTTCCTTAATCTTGCGGTTAAGTTGTTCGTCTTTCTTTTCAAGAGCTTCAGTCTTGCGTTCAAGCGCCTCTTCTTTTGAAACTGCGCGGCGTTCAAGTCTGGACACTTCGTTACGTCTTTCCTTGATTTCGCGGTCAAGCTCGTTTCGTGAGCGGAGTATTTCTTCTTTTGCTTCAAGCAAAGCTTCTTTCTTCTTTGTTTCGGCTATTTTCTCACCGTCAGCAACTATCTGTTTTGCGCGTTCTTCGGCTGTACCGATTTTCGCTTCAGTTACTTTCTTGCGGTAAGCAATACCTAAAACCATACCAACAACTATACCGAATATAAGGGCAACGGCTCCAATTATGTATTCCATAATTGAGTCCTCCTTAAATCTATATAGTTATGAGCAAATAATATTAAATAAATATTACTATTCGCCCATATTAATATAATTTTACATTATTTATATTAATATGTCAATAAAAAATCGCAATGTTTTGCCCGCTTTTTGAAAAAAGATTTATTATACAAGCTTCACTTTTTTATAAGTCCATTCAGTAAGTTTTTTGCCAAGCTTTTTTTCAAAAAAGCGGCAAAAAAATCAGCCGAGAAATCGGCTGATTTTGTGTGTATGATTATTTTTAAATTAAAGAGCCTTAACGAGTCTTTCTGTATCAGATGCGATAACAAGTTCTTCGTTTGTAGGAATAAGAATAACCTTAACCTTTGATTCGGGAGTTGAAAGAACGAGAGCTTCTGACTGGTGGTGACCCTTAGCGTTAACTTCCTTATCAAGAATGATACCGAAGTTTTCAAGGTTAGAACAAGCTCTTTCACGGAGTTCGGGGTTATTTTCGCCCATACCTGCTGTAAAGATAACAGCATCAAGTCCGTCCATAGCAGCTGTGTAAGAACCGATGTATTTCTTAACCTGGTAAGCAAGAGCTTCAGCAGCAATCTTTGCTCTCTTGTTACCTTCAAGGATAGCAGCTTCGATGTCGCGGCTGTCTGAAGAAATACCAGAAAGACCAAGGAAACCGCACTTCTTGTTCATGAAGTCGCTCATTTCGTCAGGTGTGTAGCCTTCGTGTTTCATAATAAATGTAACGATTGCAGGGTCAATAGAACCGCAACGTGTACCCATAAGTACGCCTGCAAGGGGAGTAAAGCCCATACTTGTGTCTATGCATTTGCCGCCCTTAACAGCAGAGATTGATGAACCGTTACCGATATGGCAAGTAACAATCTTTGTTTCTTCAACGGGCTTATCAAGCATCTTTGCAGCTTCTGCAGCAACGTATCTGTGAGAAGTACCGTGAGCGCCGTAACGACGGATGTGGTACTTTTCGTACATTTCGTAAGGAAGACCGTACATATATGCTTCTTCGGGCATTGTCTGGTGGAAAGCTGTGTCAAAAACAAGTACCTGGGGTTTGCCGGGCATAGCTTCAAGACAACC
>JAZRPI010000190.1:0-2849 GCA_045649165.1 Eubacteriales bacterium
TTCAAGTTGTTTTACAAGTGAAGCTTCTGTATATCGGGGAGCAGGTTCTGTAAAGTGCTGTTCGTATTCAACAGCCTTGCTTTCAAGAACGTCTCCTTCTTTTATTTCAATAGGCTTAGTCTGTTTTTCCGTATCAGCAAACTCGCCGTAATCTCCTGGGTCGTATACAGAAAGGAAGCCTGCAAATTTAACATTGTATCCGCTTGAATGGAAAATGTAACCTGCTGATTCAATTTCGGCAGTTACTGTATTAAGCTGAGCAGATGCCATCTGAGAAGCCAAAAATCTGTCCCAGATAAGCTTGTATATCTTGTACTGGTCGTTTGTAAGATACTTTTTGATTGCTTCAGGTTCAAACTTCATAGAAGACGGACGGATAGCTTCGTGAGCATCCTGAGCCGTATTCTTTGATTTATAAAATCTCTTCTGAGCAGGGTAGAAACTGTCGCCGTACTTTGCTCTGATATATTCTTCAGCAGCCATAGACGCTTCCTGAGAGATTCTCAAAGAGTCTGTACGCATATAGGTAATAAGACCGTGTACGCCACCGTTTTCGCTTCCAAGGTTAATACCTTCGTAAAGTTCTTGTGCAATCTGCATTATCTTCTGAGTACGGAAGTTAAGCTTCTTTGAGCCTTCCTGCTGCAATGTAGAAGTTGTGAAGGGGGGAGCGGGGTTACGGTTCTTTACAGCCTTTTTAACTGCTTTAACAGAAAAGTTGCTGTTTGTAACTTTCTGATAAATTTCTTCTGTCTGTTCTTTTGAATGAAGCTCTATTTTGCCTTTTTCATCGCCATAGAAAGCTGATTTAAACACCTTAAGCTGTGAGTCGATAAGGTTTGCAGTAATAGTCCAATATTCAGTAGGAACAAAAGATTTTATTTCTTCTTCTCTTTCAACAATAAGTCTTGTAGCAACAGACTGAACTCGTCCTGCAGAAAGACCGCTTTTGAGTGTTTTCCAGAGAAAAGGACTTGCCTTATAACCAACGATTCTGTCAAGAATACGGCGTGTCTGCTGTGAGTTTACAAGGTCCATATTAATGGGCTTAGGCTCTTTGATAGCAGCCTTAACAGCACTCTTTGTAATTTCGTTGAAAGATATTCTTTTTGCATCTTTGGGGTCAATGCCGAGAGCATTTGCAAGATGCCATGATATAGCTTCGCCTTCGCGGTCAGGGTCAGTTGCGAGAAAGACTTTGTTGGCGTTCTTTGCTTCTTTTTTAAGTTCTGTAATCAAAGGCCCTTTGCCCCTGATGTTTATATAACGAGCTTCAAAGTTGTTTTCAATATCAACTCCGAGAGTACTCTTAGGCAGGTCGCGTACGTGACCTTTTGATGCGGTTACTTTATAACCGCTGCCGAGATAACCTTTAATAGTATTTGCTTTTGCGGGTGATTCCACTATAACAAGATTTGACATATATACTCCTCAAATAGAATTAGGGTTATTTTTATTATAAAATGCCGTAAGGAAACTTTTTAACAAAGCAGAAAGCTTCCGCCGGGCACAGCCTTTACTATACCTTGAATTTCAAGAATTGTCAATGTAGACATTAAATCTGAAATTGAAATTTTTGTAATCTGTGTGATTTCTTCAAGCGATTTTGGTGTCGTTTTTGAAAGACACAGACATATATTTTTTGATGTTTCGTCAAGGTGGTCAAAACAGGGAACTTCTTCTTGTTCTGCAATATTTTCGACCTTTTCTTCTTCGGAGTCTGGTATAGAAAATGACGGAACAATGCGACTCTGCGGTCTTGAAGAAGTCTTGATTATTTCGTTTGTATTTTTATATGGATTTTTCTTTTTGTTGTCAGAATTACTTATACGTATTTTGTCGGGGTATAAAAATTCGTATTCACTTAAGATGTCGTTTGCGTTACTAACCGATTTAGCTCCCATTTGAATAAGGCTGTTCGGTCCCATACTGTTGTATTCGCCGACTCTGCCGGGAATAGCAAAAAGGTCTCTGTTTTGTGTAAGAGCAGTTTTTGCTGTTATCATAGCGCCGCTCTTAATCTGAGCTTCAATAATAAGTGTACCAAGAGAAAGGCCGCTTATAATTCTGTTTCTCTGCGGAAATGAATATCTTGTGGCTCTGAAATCGGGCGGATATTCTGAAATAAGCGTTCCGTAGTTTGACAGTCTGTTATATAATTCTGTATTTTCTTTTGGGTAAATAACGTCAACACCGCAGCCTAAAACAGCAACAGTTCTTCCGCCGGCGTCAAGGGCAGCTTTGTGGCATACCGAGTCAATACCGAAAGCCATACCGCTTATAACATAAGCGCCGCTTAATGCTAAATCAAAAGCAATTTCGTAAGCACAACGGCAGCCGTATGATGATGGAGTTCTTGTACCCACAGTACCAATACATACTTCGTTGTCGAAGTTGGGTAAATTGCCTTTATAATAGAGAAGAACAGGCGGATTTTTGATAGTTCGTAGCCTTGACGGAAAAAGCTCGTCATTATAGGGAATAATGCCGATATTTTTCATGCGGCAAGTTTTCAAAATTTTTTGAGCGCTTGTCGTATCTTTATTGCAAAGAGCGTCAATTTGTGTGTTTTTGAGTCCGTATACGTTTTCATATTCTTCTCTTGTTGCTCTATATATTTCTTCAACAGAGCCGAACGTGTGATATAAAATACTGAAAGAAGGAGTGTCAGGCAGACACTTTTCGCTCAGCCATATCCAGAGAGTCAGATTGTCCATAAGTCTAAATCCATTTAAAAAATAAAATTATCTGTATGCTTCCCAAAGAATAACGGACGCGGCAGACGAAACGTTAAGTGATTCCGCGTCTGCTTCCATAGGAATTATAACAGTACCCGAACAGCAGTCAAT
>JAZRPI010000191.1:0-2217 GCA_045649165.1 Eubacteriales bacterium
CCGACTTCAACGCCGCCGCGCGCGTCAACAGCGATAAGAGCACTGTCAGCAACTCTGATTGCCTGAACAACTTCGCCTTCAAAGTCAAGGTATCCGGGTGTATCTATAAAATTAACTTTTGTATCTTTCCAAATAACAGGCGCCAAAGCAGCCGAAAGAGAAAAGCCTCTCTTTATTTCTTCGGTGTCATAGTCACAAACTGTATTGCCTTCAGAAGGCTTACCAAGTCTGTCTGTTGCTTTCGTAAGATATAATGCAGCCTCAGCTATTGACGTTTTACCGCAACCGCCGTGGCCGAGTAATACAATGTTTCTAATGTCTTGCGTAGCAAACTTTCCCATAATGAGTATCTCCTTTATATCTAATGGTTAAAATGCACAAAATCTCATAAAAAGATGTCGCTGTTTTATTTATTATACACCAAAATATTAAGGTTATCAAGTAGTATGTTGAAAGTTTGACATATATTTAATGTAAAAATCTAAATGGCAATTTTAGGTAATTAGCACAAAAATCCTTGAAATGTTTGCCTTTTTACAAACTCTTTGTCGATTTCGTTGGTAACAATGGTCTTTTTCGTACTCCAAAGGGGTGCTATAAGGTCGTCCTTTACACCGTCGCCCGTAACCCTTTCAATAACGATATCTTCAGGCATAATTTCAAGCTGGTCGCATACAAGTTTTACGTAAAAATCGCGGTCAAGAGCTTCAAATTCGCCCCTTTCGTACATATCGCCAAGGGCTGTATTTTTCAGTATATAGAGTAGGTGTATTTTAAGTGCATGGGGGTGCAGTTCTGCCACCATTTTTGCCGTATGCATCATATCGTCATAGCTTTCATGCGGCAGTCCGTTGATTATGTGTATGCACGTATTTATACCGTTATCTGCAAGTTTTTTGAAGCCTTCAACAAACTGCTCAAAATTGTGACCGCGGTTTATAAGCTGTAAAGTCTTATCGTTTGCGCTCTGAAGACCTAATTCAACAGTAAGATAAGTTCTTTGAGAAAGCTCTTTCAAGTATTCTACAACGTCGTCTTCAAGACAGTCGGGTCGGGTGGAAATACTTAAGCCTACGCAGTCCGGTAACTTCAGTGCCGCTTCAAACTTTTCTTTGAGAATTGACAAGGGGGCGTAAGTGTTTGTATGCGCCTGAAAATAGGGAATATGGTATACGTCCTTCCACTTGTTACCCACAATTTGTTTGCCCAATTCAAACTGTTCAATCAGCGGAATATTGCAGGGCGGCGTATGGTCGCCGCTGCCCTTTGCCGAGCAGAATATACAGCCGTTTTCTGATATTGTTCCGTCTATATTAGGACAAGTAAAACCACCGTCAAGGGCGATTTTTACGCACTTTTTACCGAAACGGCGCTTGAGATAACAGTCAAAGGTATAATATCTTTTATTCGTATCCGAATTTTTAAAAGGATTTTTCATAATATAATCTCCTAAAACAAAGGGACTTTTTAGAAAAAGTCCCCTTGACCCCCAAAAACTCACTCAAAACTAATTTTTGGTCAAGGTTTTTGGTGTTTTTTAAGCCCCTTTTATCAAAAAGGGGCTTAAATGGGTCATAGGGCAACGCCCTATTGTATATTTATTTATTCAAAAGCTTTTCAACAGCCGCGAGCTTAACGCATACACAGAGAACGCCGATAGCCATCTTGAGTTCTTCAGGTGTAGGATAAGAAGGAGCGATACGCAAGTTTCTGTCGCGGGGGTCGTTGTTGTAGGGGTATGTTGCACCCGCATTTGTGAGTACAACACCTGCTTCTTTTGCAAGAGCGTGAGCTCTCTTAGCGCAACCGTCCATAACGTCAAGGCTGATGAAGTAACCGCCGTTGGGGTTGAGCCATTCAGCGATGCCGAGACCTGCAAATTCTTTTTCAAAAGTATCAACAACAGCGTCAAACTTAGGCTTGAGACAAGCTCCGTGCTTCTGCATGTGTTCGATTACGTTTTCGGGAGTCTTAAAGAACTTAACGTGACGAAGCTGCTGAATCTTGTCATAGCTGATTGTCTGGATTGTCATCTGCTTTTTGATGTAGTCGATATTGTTCTGTGAAGCGAAGATGAACGCTACGCCGCCGCCGGGGTATGTAACCTTTGATGTTGATGAGAACATAAAGAATATATCTTCGTTACCCGCCTTGTGAGCTTCTTCGTAAATATTGAGAAGGGGTTCATCTTTTGAAATGGGATGAATGTAGTAAGCG
>JAZRPI010000192.1:0-8794 GCA_045649165.1 Eubacteriales bacterium
GAAGACGAAGAATAATTTGATAAGGCGGAGAAATACTCTCCGCCTTTTGTTTAAAACTTATATTCTGATAGAAAGGAGAATAGTATTATGAATTTTTCAACACCCGTAAGCAGTCTTTCAGGTGTAGGCAAAAAGAGAAACGAATGCTTTTTGAATCTTGGTATAAAAACTGTTGAAGATTTGTTATACCATTTTCCAAGAGCATATCAGAACAGGGGAGATATACAAGAACTTGGAATGACACCCGACGGAACTGTTGGTGCGTTTTTGCTGACGGTTGCGACAAAACCACAGACGTTTACTTTGAAAAACCGTAAGCAGATTACAAAGCTTGTTGCGTTTGACGATTCAGGCAAGGTAACTATAACTTTCTTCAATCAGCCGTTTGTTAAGGATGTTTTCCACGTTGGCGATGAGTTCAGATTTTACGGGAAATTATCCGTTAAGTATGGCAAAAGGGAAATGTCGTCCCCTATATACGAGCCTGTAATTGTGGGCAAAAAACTGCCCGACTTAGTGCCTGTATACCCTTTGACCGAAGGGATTACTCAAAAGTTTATCAAAAGTGTAAGCGAAGATGCACTGAAAGAATTGATTAAATGCTCTTACGTTTTCCCCGATGTTTTTTCAGAAAAAACACTTGAAAAATATGGTCTTATGGGGCTTAAAGACGCTTTATACGAAATACATTTTCCGAGTGATACCGTTCTTGTACAAAAGGCAAGAGAAAGATTTGTTTTTGAAGAATTGTATGCCTTTGCTTTGGGTGTACTTATGACAAAAAGCAGAAAGAACACAGGTAACGCTTTTTGTATGAATGATACTTGTATTGACGAGTTTTTATCTCTGTTGCCTTATAGGCTTACCAATGCTCAGAAAAGGGCTGCGGATGAAATTATAGCCGATATGTCAAATAAAGATAATATACCCATGAGCCGTCTTTTGTCGGGTGACGTTGGAAGCGGTAAGACTGTGTGCGCGGCAATAGCCTTGTACGTTGCTGTAAAAAACAATACGCAAAGCGCATTTATGGCGCCGACTGAAATACTTGCAACACAGCATTATAACGAGCTTTGTCCTTTGTTTGAAAAGCTTGGAATGTCTGTTGCTCTTCTGACGGGGTCTACACCGGCTGCAACAAAGAGAAAAATATATGAAGACGTTTCTTTGGGAAATATAGATATTGTTATTGGTACGCACGCGTTACTTAACGACAATCTTGAATTTGCAAAATTAGGTCTTGTTATAACAGACGAACAACACAGATTTGGCGTAAGACAGAGAAGCGCTCTTGCAAATAAGAATACATTGACACAAAGCGATGCTCACGTACTTGTTATGTCGGCAACACCTATTCCGAGAACTTTGGCGCTAATCCTTTACGGCGACCTTGATTTGTCCGTTCTTGACGAGCTTCCACCCGGAAGAAAAATTGTTGATACTTTCTTGGTTGACGAAAGTTACAGAGAAAGACTTAACGGATTTATAAGAAAAAATGCCGTAAATAATCAGGTTTATGTCGTTTGTCCTATGGTAGAAGACAGCGATGATGACGGAGAAAGTCTTTTGCCTTTTGATTTTACTGATGAAGATATAGACAAAAAGTCAAATAATAAACTTATGTCAGCAATCAGTTTGGCTGAAAAATTGCAGAACGAAGTATTTCCCGATATCCCTGTTGGTCTTATTCACGGTAAGATGAAAGCTGCTGAAAAAAACAAAATAATGCGCGAGTTTGAACAAAACAGGATAAAAATCCTTGTTTCAACCACCGTAATTGAAGTTGGTGTAAACGTACCAAACGCCGTACTTATGGTTATTGAAAATGCAGAAAGGTTCGGTCTTTCACAGCTTCATCAGTTGCGCGGACGAGTAGGTAGGGGAAAAGACAAGTCATACTGTGTTCTTGTTTCTTCGAGTGAAAGCGAAAAAGCAAAACAAAGGCTGCAAGTTATGTGCCAAACCAATAACGGTTACAAAATTGCAGAAGCAGACCTTGAACAAAGGGGACCGGGTGACTTTTTCACAAACAGTCAGGGCGATGCAAGACAGCATGGCGGATTGAAATTCAAGTTTGCGACGCTTTGCGATATGGAGCTTCTAAAAAAGGCATTTATTGAAGCGGAAGATACATTAAAGAGAGACCCAACTCTTAAATCCGATGAAAACAGGGGAGCAAAAATATATCTTGACAAGCTGTTTTCAAGACTTCAAAACTGATAAAATGGGTTAATTTACAAAAATTTACATTATATACTTGAAAGAAGTATGTTTTGAGTATATAATAATGACAATAAATATTAGTTATAAAAACATCGGAGGAAAATAAAATGATATTTACACTTTTGGCTAATACTACAGGCGAAGCGCCTCAGCTTACATTCTTTGAACAGTGGGGAAGCCTTATAATGATAGGCGTATTGCTTGTTGTTATGTACTTCTTTATGATTAAGCCCCAGAAGAAACAGGAAAAGCAGATAATGGATATGAGAAACAACCTTCAGGTTGGCGATGAAATTACTACTATCGGCGGTATAATCGGAAAAATCATCAGCATTAAGGAAGAAACAGTACTTCTTGAAACAAGCGGCGACAAGACAAAAATCAGAATTCTCAAGAGCGCTGTAAAGGTTGTTGACGTTAAAGCTGAAGACTGCGAATAATTTTATGTAATAAAAAAACACACCTTTTCATAAACATAAAACAAAGATGTTTTGTGAAAGGGTGTTTTTATATGCAAAAGGAATTATTGAAAAACGGAATAAAAGGTTTTTTGGTTTCTGTCATTACGTCAGTTTTATTGCTTTTATTATTTGGGTATATATGTTATACGAGAGAAAATCCACTTAATTTTTTTAAATCCTTAGGACTTGCTGCACTGTATTTAAGTTCGTTTGTTGGTGGCTTTTTTGCATCAAAATTTTGTAAAACAAACAATCTTTTTGCGAGCGCAATAAGCGGATGTTTTTTCGCGATTTTTACGCTTATTCTCTCGTTTTTTGTAAGGGCTGAAAGTGACAGGATAGGGCTTGTTGGCTTGTTTATGTACCTTGCGGTTGCAATAATAGGCACGCTTGGGGGAATAATAGTAAGAAAACCGACAAGACGCAAGAAAAAACACCATAAGAAAAGATAAAAAAATATACTAAATAGTGGTAGTTTTTTAATAATATTAAGCAATTTCATTTTTTTATTTTACATATTATGAAAATTGTTTAAAAAACACACAATAGGATTATAATTCTAATACGGAAGTTTAAAACAGTTAAATACGGATATAATTCCAATAGTGATTTAATAGATTTCCTTGTGTTCATCTTTGGCGAGTGACAAAAAGGAAAGTGTTTAACAAATGTGGGGAATATAAAATGAAAATCAGAAAACAGGAATACGGCGGCTGTAACGTCGTTGGAAAAAACATAGAACAATTGCGTAAAGAGCGCGGAATAAAGCAGAAAGACTTTATTTCAAAGCTTCAGACAATGGGCGTTGACATAAACCCGACAAGCTATTCAAAGCTCGAAGGTCAGGTCAGATACGCGACAGATATTGAGCTTTTTGCTATTGCGAGATTGCTTGAAGTTAGCATTGACGCTTTGTTTGAGAAAAGAGAATAAGAATAACAAAAAATAAAAGGCTGTTGATTTCAACAGCCTTTTTGTTATTTTTATTATTCTTCGTCGGGAGATTCCCAGTTGTGATAGATTTCCTGAACGTCGTCGTGTTCTTCAAGATATTCAATGAGAAGACGCATTTTCTTAAGGTCGTCTTCGTTGTCAAGAGTGACGTAGTTTGAAGGGATTTTGTCCTTTTCTGCAGATTCAATTTTGTATCCCTTGTCAGTGAGAGTCTGGTTTACAAAATCAAGGTCTTCAGGTGTTGTGTAGATTTCAAAGATTTCGCCTTCATCAACGAAGTCTTCAGCACCTGCTTCAAGTGCATCTTCCATAAGCTTGTCTTCATCAAGAGCTGCATCTTTTGCAACAATGATTACGCCCTTGTCTTCAAAAAGGTAGCTTACGCAACCTGTCTGACCGAGAGATGCGCCGTATTTGTCAAAGTAGTGTCTTACGTCGCCGCCTGTACGGTTTCTGTTATCTGTCAAAGCTTCAACGATAACTGCAACGCCTGACGGACCGTAGCCTTCGTATACGATTTCTTCGTAGTTTGCGCTGTCTGCCGCAGTAGCTTTTTTAATAATACGATCAATGTTGTCGTTGGGAACGTTGAGTGACTTAGCCTTTGCGATAAGGTCGCGGAGTTTGCTGTTGGAAACGGGGTCGGGACCGCCTTCCTTTACGCAAACAGTAATTTCCTTACCAACCTTTGAAAAGACTTTTGCTTTCTGTGCGTCTGTCTTTTCTTTCTTGTGCATTATATTTTTCCATTTTGAATGTCCTGACATAACTAAAAACTCCTTAAATCTTTTCTGTTTTTCTCATACAAATGAGAGTAAATGCATTTCCAAGAACGTGTCTTGTTGCTTCTGTAAGTTCGAGACGGAACAGTTTTGCGTTTTCGTCTTCTGCACCGAGAATCTGACAGTCGTGGTAGAATCCATTGAACGCTGTGCAGACGTCAAGTATATATCTTGTGATTACAGAAGGCTCGTATTCGTTTATAGCCTGAAGTACTTTTTCAGGGAAGATTGAAACCACACGGAGAAGAGCTTTTTCTTTTTCGTTTATTTCGTAAGAATAGTCCGCGCTTCTGTCAATATCAGCCGCTTTTTCAAGTACGCTGCAAGTTCTTGCATAAGTGTACTGCGCATAGGGGCCTGTGTTACCGTCAAAGCAGAGCGCATCTTCAAGCATAAAGTTAATATCCTTGATTCTGTTGTTTGAAAGATAGTAGAACACAATAGCGCCTACACCAACTGCAGTTGCTTTTTCGTCTCTGTTTTCTAAGTTGGGGTTTTTGTCGTCCATAATGGACTTAACCTTGTCAATAGCAGAGTTGAACAAATCCTTAAGGAGAATAACGTTACCCGTTCTTGTAGCAAGTTTTTCGCCATTTAAACTAACTTTGCCATAAGGAACGTGAACGAGATTCTTAGCCCATTCGTAACCCATAAGTTCAACTACCTTGAACCACTGAGCAAAGTGGAGAGACTGACCGGCGTCAGTAACGTATATAACCTTTTCAAAATCGTAAGTATTTTTACGGTAGAGTGCAGCTGAAATATCTCTTGCAGGGTAGAGAGAAGAACCGTCACGCTTAAGAATAAGACAGGGGGGCATCTTGTATTCTTCAAGGTCAACAACGGATGCTCCGTCGTCAATTTTGAGAAGATTTTTTTGCTTCATTTCTTCAATTACAGCAGGCATTTTGTCGCTGTAAAAGCTTTCGCCGCAGTAGCTGTCAAATTCAATGTCAAGCTGTTTATACGTCTTCTTGTACTCTTCGATGCTTATGTCAATAAACCATTTCCAAAGCTTGATGTTTTCTTCGTCAAAATGTTCAAGTTTGGTAAATTCGGCTCTTGCCTGTTCGTTAAGTTCGGGATTGTTTTCAGCTTCCTGATGGAACTTAACGTAAAGAGCAACAAGCTCGTCTATTCCTTTTTCTTCGATAGTCTTTTTGTCGCCCCAAAGATTATATGCAACAATAAGCTTGCCAAACTGTGTTCCCCAGTCGCCAAGGTGGTTTACACCAACACACTTATAACCTGCAAATTCGTGCAGTTTTTTAAGTGAATGGCCGATAACAGTTGTACCAAGGTGACCTATATGGAAAGGCTTTGCAACGTTGGGGGAAGAATAGTCAAGAACTACTGTCTTGCCCTTACCAAAGTCAAACGAGCCGTATTTTTCGCCTTTGTCAAGAACGTTTTTGAGTATATTCTTAGCAAAGTAGCTGTTTTTGATGTATATATTGAGATATCCGTTAACCGTCTCAATGCGCTCAATATCGGAAATATCTGAGTTTTTGAGTCCTTCTGAAATCTTTTCTGAAATCATAACGGGCGACATACGGAGTGATTTTGAAAGTTTGAAACAGGGAAGAGCTATATCGCCCATTTCTGCGTTAGGGGGATATTCAAAACTCTGCGCTATTTTTTCTTCATCAAGTCCGTGAGCGTCGTTAATACTATCAAGCACCTTTTTGAGTTCGGCTGACAGACGGCTTTTGAAAAGTAACATATCTTTTTCCTTTCTTTTTCGCATACGTAGTGTATAGCATTTTTGCCAACACTACCCATTTTAACCTATATATTATATCATAGTAGAATTTTCTTTTCAAGTACAAACACAAAAAATCTTGCCTGTTAAACAACTTGTGAGTAAAAAAACTGTTGCAAAAGTCTGAGAAGTAATGTATAATGAAAAAAATGATGATTTTTGAAGAATGAAAGGGGGAGTTTTGTTTGGCAAGATATATTGGTATTGACCTTGGAACGTCATCTGTGCTTATCTATGTAAAAGGCAAAGGAGTTGTACTTGATGAGCCTTCTGCTGTCGCAGTAAACGACGAAAGCGGCGAGATTGTCGAAATAGGTAAGGAAGCCCTTTTGATGCTGGGCAAGACACCACCCGGTATTTCTGTTATAAAGCCCATGAGCGAAGGTGTTATAAGCAAGTATGAAGTCACACTCAAAATGCTTCAGCAGTTTATAAAAAAAGCTACGCCCATTTCGCAGATTTTCAAACCCGTGGTTGCAGTATGCGTACCAAGTGGTATAACTGATGTTGAAGAACGTGCGGTAAGAGATGCGACAACTCAGATTGGCGCAAGATATACTTATCTTATTGAAGAACCCTTGGCGGCGGCAATAGGCGCCGGTGTTGATATTATGAGTCCCAATGCTCAGATGATAATTGACGTTGGCGGTGGAACTACCGACGTTGCTGTTATTTCATACGGACAGATTGCATATTCCGCATCCGTAAGAGTGGGTGGCGATAAGTTTGATGAAGCTATTGCAAGATACGTGAGAAGAAAGCACAATCTTCTTATCGGAGAACGTACAGCTGAAAGAGTGAAAATGGAAATCGGTACTGTATGGCAGAGAGAAGAACCGCTTACCATAGAAGTAAAGGGAAGAAGCGTTCTTGAAGGACTTCCTAAAGCTATAAAATTAACTTCATCTGAAATGGTGGGAGCTTTGGAAGAGCCCATTACTGCAATCATTGAAGCTGTATGCTCAGTTATTGAAAAAGTACCGCCTGAGATACTCAAGGATATTACCAAAAACGGCATTATTATGACGGGTGGCGGCAGTATGCTGTACGGACTTGACAGTCTGACTGCAAACGTAACCGGAATTAAAACCAAAGTGGCTGAAAATGCTATTTCCTGTGTTGCGATTGGTACGGGTAAGGCTCTTGAAAGATATCTCAAAGACCCTAAGAATGCTATAAGTTTCTCGAAGGTTAAAACTCGTTATGAGTTTGACTGAGTTAGAATTGGAAAATAGCAGAAAAATTCATATTTTTAAGTAATAAATACCGACTTTGTCGGTATTTATTTTTATTTTTGGAGTTTTACTTAAAAAAATAAGTAAACCAAATGTAAACTTTCTTTATGCTTGTTGACAAAAGGGAGTTCGATTGGTATACTTAATGCAGTGAAAGAATTATAATATAATTTCTAAGGAGAAAATGCTATGAAAAAAACATCTTTGGCAAGACTTTTGGCTCTTCTTCTTGTTGTGCTTATGTCTGTTTCTCTTCTCGCTGCTTGTGGCGGCAAGAAGGATGACGGCAACAAAGACGATGACGGTGACGGTATTCCGGAATTCCAGCATAACGATGAAGACCCTAAGATTGAAGCTGTTGACTATGACGGTCATGAGTTTACATTTATCTGTCAGCCCTACGGCGACGGAAGTAATGCTTATTCCGGAAACTACATGCTATCAGACGAAGAATCATCAAACACTCTTCTTGATGCTGTTTACCGTCGTAACAACCTTCTTGCAGAAAAGTATAACATTTCATTCAAGCAGATGACAACACCTGACCTTGTTACCACTGTTCGTCAGCAGGTAATGGGTGGCGCAACTGAGTTTGATATGATTATAGGAAGCTGCGCAAAGCTTGCAACACTCGCGAGAGAAAATCTTCTTCTCAACCTTAAATCTGTTGACCGTTTCGATATGACTAAGTCATATTGGGACAGCAACGCTGCTGAACAGTTGCTTATCGGTGATAAGCTTTACTTCACAAACTGTGATATGAACGTTCAGGAAGTTGCTTTCGTTGTATACTTCAACAAGAAGTTGATTGAAGATTTTGAACTCACAAGCCCCTATGAATACATCAAGAATGATGAATGGACAATCGACAACTGGAAGAACCTCGTTATGAGCGTTTCAAAAGACGTTGACGGTGGCGGTGAATTCACAGAAACAGATATTTACGGTACACTCTTTGAAAGACACAACTCAAGAATGTTCCTTTACGGTGCAGGCGTACGTGCTACAACAAACAATGCTGACGGTATCCCGGAAGTTACATTGATGAAGACCGATAAGGCTGTAAACGTATACGAAAAGTGTAAAGAAGTATTTACATCAAAGAAGAACAGCTGGTCTATCGAAGATATGGACCCCAAGGATACACACGGTTACCAGGACAAATACGACTACGCTCGTTCACTCTTCTGCCAGGATTTGTATCTCTTCCACTATGAAGGTACAAACATAATTCAGCAGTTCGCTGATATGGAAAGTGAATTCGGTATTGTTCCTTTCCCCAAGTATGACACAAACCAGAAAGAATACTACTCAATGTATCCCTACAACTGTGCAATGGTAGCTATTCCTAACGTACTTGAAGACGAAGAAAGAACA
>JAZRPI010000193.1:0-1660 GCA_045649165.1 Eubacteriales bacterium
ACTCACAGCAGCACGACAGACCGATTATCTTGTGAAATATCAATCTTATGATATTGTTTGTACATAAAGATAATGCTCTGTTGTGTTTTTATTTTCAGCCGTTTTTTGAACGGCTTTTTTTATTGCCGCTTTTTGAAAAAAAGCTTGGCAAAAAATTTACTGACTGGATTTACGAAAGCTCTTTATACAAGCTTTACCATTTTGCAAACCAATTTTGTAAGTTTTCTTTGCTTACTTTCTTTCGAAAAAGTCAAAGAGAATTAAAATAATAATTATTACTAAAAATGGAAGTTATACTTCACCATTTCAACAAACCCCTTCAGTAAGTTTTCTTTGCCTACTTTCTTTCGAAAAAGAAAGTAGGTTATGTTTCTCTGAGTAAATTAAAAGTATTATACAAATCAAGTTTACCGTAACCCCATTGAAAATTGGGGTATGCAAGGTTATTATCGCGAGAACACCCGCGTATAAGATAGCCTTTTATCTGAAAAGTATCAAGAGTAGGGGCATTTCCTTCTACAATACCCCATTGAAGCATTAATGCACACGCTCCCGTCGTAATTGCCGTCGCAACAGACGTGCCGCTCATCACACCTTCTCCTGTTGGATAATATCCGCTAACCCTTACACCAGGCGCAACAAAGTCGGGGGAAGTTGCAGGTAGTCTTGTCGGCCCCCACGAAGAATTGATATAAAGGCTGTTGTCAACGTCGTTATATGCTCCACAGGTAATAACAGCAGACGAAGTTCCCGGTACTGTAATCGTATAATTTGGGTCAGGTGTAAGAAATTTTACACCGTCGTAACCTATACTTGACAGCGGTAAATACGCGTCAACCTTTCCGTCAAGGATAATATCTCCATATAGAGTAACCGTCCATATTCCAGGTGTCGCATTTTCTATCTTTATAATAGTCGCCTGACCGCTGCTTATTGAAAGGGGAAAATAGTACTGTATAGTAACTTTGGCTCTTTCGAGTACTAGCCTTGACGTATAAGAAGTTCCACCTTTTGCGGGAATTCTGCCTACAATCTCGCCTGTCGGAGATTTTAGAGAAACGGAAACTCTATCAGATGCTGAATTGAGTATTGATAAATATATTCCGCTGCCATTATTATCGTTATTTATAGCAAGGTCAACGCTTTCTTGTGCGTTTGGTATAGTTACTCTCGCGTGATGCCTTTCTTGGCTTTCGTTACCTGCGGCGGCGCATATACAAACTCCTGTAATATTTGCCGTCATACCAATATACTGTTCGAAAAGGGTATTGCCGTCATGACTACCCGAGTTTGTGCCAACGCCAAGGCAAATAGCAACAGGGCGTGAAAGTTCTCTTGCTTTTTGCAAAATATATTCAATACCGAGCATAACTGAAGTTGATTCGTACACGTTTCTGTTATCATCCGGAACGAGATAATTACTCCTGACAAAATCTCCGGCTTCTCGTAACTTTACTATAACAAGCTCTGAATCTGGAGCAGCACCCTTGAAATCGCCTACCTGCCTGCCTGCAGCAATAGAAGCAAGAAAAGTGCCGTGTCCTACTTCATCATTAGACGGTACAACGTCAAAAGGGGTAGAGCTTAATAGAGCTTCATTAATCATACTGTTTGTATATTCGGTACCAACGTAAAAGTTACTTGGCGGACTACCCGAAAT
>JAZRPI010000194.1:0-6401 GCA_045649165.1 Eubacteriales bacterium
AAATCTTTTGCATCGTCAAGTTCCATTCCAATCGGTATAGCGTATATAGTAACACTCTTATTATCTTCAATTCTTAATTCAAAACCGATTGCCGATATTTCATCGCAATATTCATTAACCGCTGCCATTTCAATGCTGTCAAGCTCTATTATTTCAGGAAGCATAAGGAACTGAAGAACGTTTTTACTCTTTTTCATATTCTTTTTCAGCTCTTCAAAAATCATTCTTTCGTGAGCCGCATGCTTGTCTATTATGAGCATTTTGTCAGCCATTTCAACAAATATGTAAGAGTAAAAAGCTTCTCCGACTATGCGGTAAAAAGGAAGTGATATTTGTTCATCTTCATCATTCTGTTTTACTTCTTCATATACATATTTACCGTTGGGACTTTCCGTACGTCCTATATAATCTTCGTCAAAATTTATATCAATAGATACATTTTGGCTTATTGGCTTTACTTCTTCTTTTTCAGTAATTTCTTCCCTGTGCTTTGTAGGTGGTACAAACAAATCAAAGTTTGCAAAACTCGTCTTAGGTTTCATTTCATCAGTAAAGGTAAGTTTTTCATAAGTTACCTTTTCTGACTTTTCTTCAACGGGCACAAAAGAATTTAAGAGTTCAAACCCCGCTTGTTTCTTTGTGCTTATTGTTTCTTCAATTTCAAAATCTTTCTTTTCACTTTCTAAAACAGGTCTTGATACTGTTTTTTCTAAAGAACCCCTGACAGTAGCGTAAACAGCTTCAAAAATCTGTCTTTCGTCGCTGAATTTTACTTCTGCTTTTGTAGGATGTACGTTTGCATCAACAAATGCGGGATGAACGTCAATCTTCAAAACACAGCAAGGAAATTTCCCTTCGGGTATGTATGAATCATATGCCTGTTCTAAAGCTGCTGAAATAGTCTTGTTTCTTATATATCTGTCGTTAACAAAAACAACCTGACTGTTTCTGTTATTCTTATTGTTATCAGGGTTGCCGATAAAACCATAAACCTTGACACCTTCGGTCATCCAGTCAACCTGTGTCATCTTACGAGCAAACTCTCTGCCGTATAAAGCATATATAACATTTATAAGCTTGTTATCCCCTGCTGTAACAAACTTTACAGCATCATCGGAAATAAACTTAAAAGATATATCAGGACGTGACAATGCAAGTTTTTCAACCATATTTGAAATTGCCATACCTTCAGTCATATCTTTTTTCAAAAACTTACGTCTTGCAGGAACGTTTGCAAAAAGTTCTTCAACAATAACGGTTGTACCGTCAGGACACCCTGTTTCAGCAACTACTACGTCTTCTCCGGGGTTACATACCATAAGCGTACCCACTTTGTCTTCGTGTCTTTTGGTCATTATTCTGACTTTTGAAACGGAAGAAATTGCAGCCAAAGCTTCTCCACGAAAGCCTAATGTCGTAATCTTTCCAAGGTCCCACTGGTTGCTGATTTTGCTTGTCGCGTGACGTTTGATACATACGGGAACGTCTTCTTTTGACATACCCTTTCCGTTGTCGCAAACACGTATAAAAGATATACCACCTTTTTTGATTTCAACGGTAATCTTAGTTGAGCCTGCATCTATTGAATTTTCTACAAGTTCTTTTACAGCAGAAGCAGGTCTGTCTACAACTTCCCCAGCCGCTATCATATTCGCAACATGAATATCAAGTACGTTAATAATTCCCATATATTTTCACCACGCTTTTTGTTTATTCAAGCATCTTTTTGAGTTCAAAAAGTATGCCCATAGCTTCAATGGGTGTTGTCGTATTCAAATCTACACCTTTAAGCTTGTCTATTACTTCGTTGTTTGAAAGACTGTCAAATGATATTTCGTCTTCTTCATATTTGTTTACATCACGAACAACTGTCTGTCCGCCCTGTTCAATATCTTTTAATATTTCTTTTGCTCTCTTGATTACAGGATTAGGCACACCGGCAAGAAGCGCAACTTCAATACCATAGCTATCATCTGTCGCTCCCCTTACAATTTTGCGCAAGAATATAAGCTCATCGCCCTTTTTCTTTGCTGCAATATTGTAGTTAACAATACCGTCATACTGTCCTTCAAGGGTTGTCATTTCGTGATAGTGGGTTGCAAAAAGAGTCTTAGCACCGATTTTTTTACCCGCACTGTATTCTGCGACAGCCTTTGCAATACTCATACCGTCAAACGTGCTTGTACCACGTCCTATTTCGTCATAAATAATAAGACTCTTCTTTGTCGCATTCTTCAGAATATATGCAACTTCGTTCATTTCAAGCATAAAAGTAGACTGCCCGCTTGCAAGGTCATCAGATGCGCCTATTCTTGTGAATATCTTGTCAACCACGCCTATTCTCGCTTCCTTTGCAGGAACAAAGCTGCCTATCTGTGCCATAAGCGCAATCAATGCAACCTGTCGCATATATGTAGACTTACCTGCCATATTAGGACCTGTAATAAGCATAAGTCTGTTTCTGCCTGTGTCAAGTGTCGTGTCGTTAGGTACAAAATAGCTGTCCTTCACAAACATTTCAACAACAGGGTGTCTGCCGTCTTTGATTTCAATTACGTCGCTGTAATCAACTTCAGGGCAAACGTAGTTATTCTTAACCGCAACGTCGGCTAAACTAACGTACACGTCAACAAGCGCTAATTTATATGCTGTATTCTGTACTCTTTCTGCTTGTGATGCGATTTTTTCTCTTATTAATTGGAATAATTCGTATTCAATTCCAGCGATTCTGTCAGATGCGCCAAGAATTGTAGCTTCCAAATCTTTTAGTTCCTGTGAAATGTATCTTTCGCAGTTTGAAAGGGTCTGCTTTCTGATATAATCTTCAGGAATAGGCTCTGTGTTTGAACGTAATATCTCAATAAAGTAGCCGAAAACTCTGTTGTATCCGACCTTAAGCTTCTTTATGCCTGTCTTTTCTCTTTCTCTTTCTTCAAGGTCTCTTACGTACTGCTTACCGTTGTTTATAATATCATTGAGCCTGTCAACTTCTTCGTTGTAACCCTTTTTGATTATTCCACCTTCTCTTATAGAAAAAGGCGGTTCTTCAACTATTGCATTTTCAATAAGCTCGTATACGTCACGAAGTTCGTCAATCTCGTTATAAATTGCACTGAGTTCTTCTGACTTGCAGTCTTTGAGTAATTCCTTAACCTGCGGAACAACGCTTAATGTCGCAGAAATAGACTTCAAATCTTTTCCGTTTGCGCTTCCGTACATAACCTTTGTCATAAGTCTTTCAAGGTCAAGTACGTTCTTCATACATTCAGCAAGTTCTTCGCGTTTGAAATAGTCGTTATAAAGCTCTTCGACAGCTTTCTGTCTGCGAGTTATGTAATACGTATTTACTAAGGGAGTTTCTACCCACTTACGCATAAGTCTTGCGCCCGTCGAACTCTTTGTCTTGTCAAGAACCCAAAGGAGTGTTCCCCTTTTTTCTTTTGAACGCATAGTCTCAGTTAATTCAAGGTTACGTCTTGTATTCTGATCTATTTCAAGATACTGTCCTGAATGATAAACCTTTAATTCTTTTATATATGCGCCGTCTGTTCTCTGTGTTTCAGAAATATAGTCAAGCAAAGCACCCGCTGATGCAATAATAGCGTCACTAATAGTTTCGCCGTTGTCGGCAGGTATTTTGCCAAACTGCTTTATAAGTTCGCCCTTTGCTCTTGCTAACTCATATCTTGCTGCTTGATTATCATTTACAAAAGCATTAAAACGCTGTGTAACATAATTATAAAGTCCCATACAAGACTCTTTCTTTATGTTGAACATCATTTCTTTAGGCGAATAGGTCGCAATTTCATTGAGCAGTCTTTCAAGATACTGTTCGCCTGAAATTTCAGTCGCAGATATATCTCCCGTTGAAATATCGGCAAACGTTACACCTGCACTGTGTCCGTCAAGGAAGACTGAGCAGATATAGTTATTCTTACTTTCTGTCAAAAGTTCACTTTCAATAACAGTACCCGGTGTCACTATTCTGACAATCTCACGTTTTACAATATCTTTTGTCTGTGACGGGTCTTCGGTCTGTTCGCATATTGCAACCTTATATCCCTTTGCAACAAGTCTGCCAAGATATGTATCAACTGCATGAAAAGGAACGCCACACATAGGAGCACGTTTTCCTTCGCCACAATCTCTTCCTGTCAGAGTCAGTTCAAGTTCTCTTGAAGCAAGTACTGCATCGTCAAAAAACATCTCGTAGAAGTCTCCGAGTCTGAAGAATATTATGCAATCCTTGTTTCTCTCTTTTATGTCAAGATATTGCTGCATCATTGGTGTTACAGCCATTTTTTCTTCCTCACATTCATTTTACTACCGTTCCGTACATAGCAAACGTATCGGCTTTTTCTATTTTTACATTCACAAACTGTCCAACAAGCGAATCGTCTCCGTCTATATGAACAAGTCTGTTCTTATCATTTCTGCCTGTGTATTTATTTTCATCTGTCTTGCTCTTGCCTTCAACGAGTATCTTTATTGTTTGACCAACATACTCTGAATTCAAGTCTTTTGTAATACCATTCTGTACTTCAAGCAGTCTTGCAAATCTTGCCTTTTTCACGCTGTCGGGAATCTGCCCTTCCATACTTGCAGCAGGCGTATCTTTTCTTGGCGAATAGATAAAAGAATATACAGAATCAAACTCAACCTTTTTGAGCATTGTAAGTGTATCTTCAAATTCTTCATCTGTTTCTGTCGGAAAACCTACGATTACGTCACTTGTAAGACCTACGTTCTTTATTTTTTCTTTAGCATACGACACAAGCTCAAAATATCCCTTTGAGTCGTATTTTCTGTTCATTACCTTGAGTACTCTGTCGTTACCCGCCTGGAATGGCAAATGCAGATGCTTTACAATTTTTTCTTGGCTTGCTATTGTATCAATAAGTTTTTTTGAAGCATCTTTCGGGTGACTTGTCATAAATCTTACCCAGAAATCGCCGTCTATCTCACATATATCATTCAAAAGGTCGGAAAAGTCATAGTCAATATCAAGGTCTTTTCCATAGCTGTTTACGTTCTGTCCAAGAAGTGTAAACTCTTTGTAGCCCTTACTTGCCAAATCTCTGATTTGTTCTATAATCTCATTCGGTCTACGGCTTCTTTCTCTTCCACGCACGTAAGGAACAACACAGTAAGAACAGAAATTATTGCAACCGTACATAACGCTTATCCAAGCTTTGAAATCGCTCTCTCTTTTTACAGGCAACCCTTCCCATACGTTTGAGCTGTCGTGGTCAAAATAGAAAAGTCTTTTCTTTCGCATAAAAGACTCAAGCAATATCTCGGGAAAACGCCAGAGCATATTCGTACCAAACAAAAAGTCAACGTAAGGATATTTGTTCTTTATATCGTCTTTACGGTGGTCCTGTGTAACCATACAACCGCATATACCGATTTTCAAATTTTTATTCTTAGCTTTCAAATGCTTGAACTGTCCTGTAATTGACAGCGCCTTAAGTTCAGCGTGTTCACGGACAGCACAGGTATTTACAACAATCAAATCTGCTTCTTCTGCTATTTCAGTCTTGGTATAACCCATTTCAGTTGCCATACCCGCAATATATTCGCTGTCTGCTTCATTCTGCTGACATCCAAACGTGAGAACGTGTACTTTAGGCAGTCTGTTTTCTTCGGCAAAAAACTTTGAAACAAGCTCTTTTACCTTACGCATATATGTATACTGTTTTTCAATCTCTTCTTGCTTTATATTAATAATTTTCTGTTCCATTTTCTTTTCCGTTTTCTCTTTATAATTGTTCTTGATATTGATAAATAGTTACAGTTTTCGCTATTATAATATTATAACAATTATAACCTTTATTGTCAATATAATTTCCCCTTTCATAAAATGTATTAAAGTTCGTATTTGCGCACGAATTTGCTTGGACAATACAAAAAATATGAAAGGAGAAATTAACCATGAATGATATAAAATTATGTGTGCTGGGCGGCGACTCAAGACAGCTTTACGCGGCACATGAGATGTGTAAAAATAACATTGATATATCAGTCTACGGACTTGATTGTAAAAATACTGAATTTATTGAATCAAAAAACTTAGAAGAAGCAATCAAAAGCGCAGATACGGTTCTTTTACCGCTTCCTTTTTCAGCCGACGGAATACGAGTGTTTAGCCCATTAAGTCAACATGACATAAAGCTTGATGAATTATTGAACTACGTCTCCGAAAAGCAGACAATTATAGGTGGAAAGTTTTCTCAACTCTTTATAGAAAAAGCAAAACAAAAGGAAATAAAACTTTTTGATTTTTATAATTCGGAAAGACTGACAACCTTTAACGCTTTGCCTACTGCCGAAGGTGCCGTATCTTTGGCGATGCAAGAGCTTAAGACAACGGTATACGGCAGCAAATGCGCCGTTTTCGG
>JAZRPI010000195.1:0-5266 GCA_045649165.1 Eubacteriales bacterium
AAACAACGAAGTTCAGAAGAAGTGGGAAGAGCTCGAAGAAAAATGTAAGAATTGCCAGAGATGCTCATTAGCTGAAACGAGAACGAACGTAGTTTTCGGTTCAGGAAGCAGAAATGCAAAGATTATGTTTGTAGGCGAAGCCCCCGGAGAAAAAGAAGATTTAAGCGGAATCCCCTTTGTAGGCGCGGCAGGGAAAATGCTTGACAAGTTTTTGTATGCCGTTGATATAGACCGTGAAGACGTGTTTATAGCAAATATGCTTAAGTGCCGTCCGCCAAAGAATAGAGACCCAAAGGAAGAAGAACAGGACCTTTGCATTGAATATTTGCGCGAACAGGTAAGGCTTATAAATCCGAAGATTATAGTTTGTCTTGGCAGAATATCGGCAAAGAGACTCATAAAAGAAGATTTTATGATAACAAAAGAGCACGGTATATTCTACGAAAAGAACGGATTTACAATATGCGCAGTATATCATCCGTCAGCACTTCTTCGCGACCCAAGAAAAAAAGAAGATATGCTTATTGATATGCAGAAGATAAAGAAAAAACTTGACGAGGTTGAAAAGTAATGACTTTTGATATAAATATAGTACTGAATATTGCGTTCAGTATGTTTTTGGTAATAATTGTAGGGTATTTTATACGAAAAGTTGGATTGGTTGATTTACAGTTTTCAAAGAACCTGTCAAAACTTGTTTTATATGTAGCACAGCCTGCACTTATAGCTTCTTCTATGCTGAAAATGGAGTGTACGAAAGAGAATACAAAGCAGCTTGGTATAATACTTCTTTTAAGTTTTTTTGTGCATTGTTTTGGGGCGGTTTTGGGTTACATATCAATGAGATTTATGAAGCAAGAAAACTTTCGCAAACTTTCTGAATACAGTATAATTTTTGCGAATTATATGTTTTTTGGACTTCCGATAGTTGTTGCTATGCTTGGCGATAAAGGAGCGGCATATTGTTCCTTTTTTTCAATATTCTTTCATGTGTTTGGGTGGAGTTATGGCCTTGTTATTTTGGGCAGGGGCAGAGACGATATAAAACCCAACTTAAAGAAAGCGATATTTAACTTTGGAAGCGTTCCTTGTATGGTGGGAATTGCGTTGTATTTTCTCAACATTACTTTGCCGTCAGGATTGATTACAGCGGCGGGTTACATAGGCAGCCTTTGCACCCCCATTTCGTTGCTTGTTCTTGGTGGCGTTTTATCTACGCTTCCGCTTGGAAAGTTGTTTAGCAACTGGAGAATATACTACGTATGTTTTATAAAACTTATTGTATTTCCGCTTGTTGTGTTTATGATTTCAAGATATTTGATTAGACTTGATGCGGAAATGAGTATATTTACAATGATTATGGCAGGACTTCCGACGGCAAGTATAACGAATATGTTTGCAGAGCTGTATGACATAGAGCCTGGATACGCGGCTACTTGTGTTGGAATGACGACTATATTTTCTGTTGCAACGTTGCCGCTTGTTGTATGGGCTGCGCAGGCGATTTCACAGATTTTATAAACCGAATAAGAATTGTCAAGATGCTATGTAAAGCAAAAACTTTACATAGCATTGTTTTATTTGTTATAAACTTAATATTTTATTGACAAAAACGCATATATATTATATAATTTAACTAACTGTATAACAATCTTAACTTTAGGAGTTACAATATGAAAAGATTTTTCGCATTATTGTCAATAGCGTTGACGTTGACTGTTGTAATTGCGCTTTCAGCGATAACGTTCCAACCCGCAGCTGTTGACGAATCTTCAGTAGAAAGTGGAATGGATATCAACGAAAAAGTAATATTTATTTCTGACAGTGCTGCTACTGACGGTGTAACCGGCGACGGTAGTTCGCCTGACAAACCGCTTGACCCGACCCCCGTTGCATCACATCTTCTTGAAGAAAAAACAAGCGGAAGTACAACGTACGGCAGATATTATTTGAATACTGCATTGTATCAGGCTGCTGATAAACTTAAAGCAACCGGCGGTACAATTGTTATTTGCGGAACTGTTACGATAGATAACGATGAAGCTTTTGGTTCAGGAACCCAGAAGGCATTTGAGTTTCCTGTTTCTGAACATACTTTGAAAATAACAAGTGTTTATAATGGTGTAGATTACAGAACAAACACTAAGCTTAATATTGAACAGAAAGCTCATTTTGTTCTTAATAGCCCTACGGTTTTTGAAAAAATCAATATAAATGTTGATGATGCAAATACTATTTGTGCAAATGCTAATAAACTTGTTATGGGCGAAGAAATTACAGTAACAAGAGAAGGTTCTAACTATCTTTCAATTGCCGGCGGACATCTTTCCGATGCGGTATACGGTAGTTCCGATGTTACACTCCAGTCCGGTACATATCGAAGAGTCTGTGGCGCTACATGGAATGCAGTTAGTGGAGACCCTAAAACTTTCACAGGAAATGTAAACTTGACAATTGAAGGCACCGCTACAATTGAGGATACTATCACAGGTAGCACACCCAATGGCAACTATTTAACTTTCAATGGTAATATTAACATTAACATCAAAGGTGGTACTATTAGAAACGGCGTTGATGTTACAAGCGCCAAAGGGTTTGGTAAAGAAGGCTATAAAGCCAATATTAATATTTCCGGTGGTAATTTTGTAAATAAGTATATAAGAAAAGCAACATCATCTGCAACTATCACAGGGCAGTCTGCATCTGAATATACAGTTAACTTTAAAAACGCTTCTTCTGTATCTGATGCGGCATTGAACTCGCTGTTGTCATCAGCAACAAATAATGGCTTCAGTGTAGTATATCCTGCTACTTGGGCAGATAGTATTGAAGTAGTCAGCGCTCCTAAAAAGAATGTTGCTTTTGTTGGAGAACAAGCTTCGTTTGATGGAGTGGTTTTGAATGTAGAATATTTAAATCCGAATTTGGAAGATGAAATGTATTCTCAGACTGCATCCTATTCTGACGGAGACACTGCTTTCACAGTGGAATATGACAAAAACGAAGCGGGAACAGTAAAAGCAACGTATAAATACGGCGGAAAAACATATTATACAGACAACGCGTTCGTTCTTCTTGAAAAACCCGAAGTAAACATTCACGGAGCACAGATTCTTACGTCAGGCAAAAGACAGAATATGCGTTTTGTTGGTAGCTACAATACTTCATTGGAAGTAGTTGAAGCGGGTATTATCGCAATCCCCGAAACTCTTTGCAACAACAAAGAAGACCTTGAATTCGGCAAAATGTATGGTATGTATAATATGCCTGCAACATACGGTGCAAAGTCAGGCAACGTATGCCACTTTACAGGTACACTTAGCGAAAAAGTATTCTTGAACGTAAATCAGTACAATGTAGATTTCTATGCAAGAAGCTATGTAAAGGTTGAAAATAACGGCGAAACTTTCTACGTATATTCAAAAATAATCAAGAGAAATGTATATGATATCGCAAAAGAAGCAGCACAGTCAACACAGGAAGACCCTGCAAGAAGAAAGACGTTGAAGAGTGATGTAATTACGTTCTTCGAAAATTACACAGTACCCACGAAATCAACCGGAACAGATTTGGACTATACAGGTCTTTCTGCAGAACTTCGTAATAAGGTGCAGTCAACAATGCGTTCACAGATGAATGTTTTGTGGCAGCCAACAGAAAGTTTCTGGTTATACAACGGAACGAAGGCGTCTTCAGCAGGAGTTAAAGCAGACCTTTATTTTGAAGCAGGAAAAACATATCAGGGCATTCCTTATACTAACGCAAACCATTCACAGCTCGAAACATTCTCAGATTATTTGGGACAAGTTGTAGGTCAAGAAAAATTGAATGACGCTGATAGATATGAAGATGTATATTCATTTAATGTTGCTGGCATCAAAGGCTTGTCATATTTTGCAAAGCCTGACGAACCAACTGACGAACAGTACAAAGCTGCTAATGCAAACTTCCTTGTTTTCCCGGGTTCTGACTGCTCAACGTCAGTTCTTACATCTTGGAACAGAATATTCAACAACAAGAGCGAAATGAAGAATCTCTATTCAACAGAATATTTGATTCCAGGACGTGGAACAGGTGTAATCCCCGTTGGTGATTATGACTATTCTTATGCAAAATACCAGAACAAGACAACTTTGATGACAAAAGATTCTACCAACAAAGCCTTGATTATTGAAGCATATAAAAAATGTAAAGTTGGTGACCTTGTTGTAACACACGACGGTAGCTCAGGCCACGTAAGAATGGTTGCATGGGTTGGACCTAACTACATGACCACAATCGAATGTGCTAACTGGGATGTTGAAGATGAAGGTTGGGTAACAAATAACAGTTCTTGGGCACAGGAAAATTATTACTATGAAAAACCAAACTGGTATACTCTCGGTCTTATTGATGAAGGTTATATTCCTGTAACTATCCCGGAACTTGTAACAGGTTGTAGTGATAACGAATGTACAATAGCAACAGGTCTCAACCTTGAAAACGACCTTGCAGAAGGAAAGCTTACAGGTAGGGTTGTATCAAATAGACAGATTATTGATGTCCAGTGTACAATAACAGGAAACGGCGAAACAAAAACATTCCAGTACATCCCTGTTGAAAACACAGACCAAATCAAGCCAAAATATCCCAAAGTACATACACCGTTTGTGGATTTGTCTATGGTAGATTTGAGCGGACTTAAACTTGTATCGGGTCAAACTTACGAGTTCACAATGACAGTAAGAGTTGCAGGTGCGTCAGTTCCGCTTGTTAAAGCTGATAACCCCGTAACATTCACAGCAAAATAAAAACAACAAAAAGAGCGTATGCGTAATGCACACGCTCTTTTGATTTAGTTAACAAATATTTATTAAAGATAAGAAAAAGCTCTGTGGTTTCACAGAGCTTTTGATGTTTATATATCTTAGATATTGTCAGCGATGTTACCAAAGTAATCAGCGAAGTTCATGCCAAAGCCTTCAGCGCAACCTTTCATTTCCTTAACAGTGTTAATGTTAATAGCAATACCGTTTGCGAGTCTGTCTTCCATAGCGATGATTTCTTTTTCGCCGTGAGTGTAAATTCTGTCGCAGCCTTCAGCTTTGGGAGCTTCACGAAGGTCCTGCAAGAATTCAGAGAAGTGAGCTTTGATTGCTTCGGGGTCACCGAAGAGATTGGGGTTGATAGCGATAAATCCGTGGCAGATACGTGCCTTTCCGTCTGAGTATGTCTTATCTGATGTAAGACCCTGAGAAAGAATAGAGCTGAATATTTCACAAAGCAT
>JAZRPI010000196.1:0-1810 GCA_045649165.1 Eubacteriales bacterium
TCTGTTATCGGTTCTGTACTCATCAATCCCGAATGTTTTGACGAGATTGCAGAAATTGTAAGAAGCGAAGATTTTTACTTGCCCGAACACGAGCAGATTTTCCTTGCTATGCAGGGTATGTATTCCAAGAGCAAGACTATTGACGTAGTAACACTCGTTGACGAGCTTGTAAAAGAAGGCGTATATCAGAATATTGACACGCTCAACGGATATATAAAGACAATTATTCAGACAGTTCCGTCTGCGGCTAACGTTGTTGACTATGCAAACATAGTCAAAGACAAGAGCGTTCTCCGTCAGCTTATTGAAGCTTGCGGTAAGATTACCGAAGACGCATATTCCGAGCATAACGAAGTAAAATACGTTCTTGACTCGGCAGAACAGAAAATATTTGATATAGCTTCAGGCAACGAAACAAAAGGCTTTGCTCATATAAGAGACGTACTCAAGACAGCTCTTGACAACTTGAACTTACTTGCAACAAACCCCGATGCTGCACACGGTACACCCACAGGCTTTTCCGACCTTGACAATACCCTTGTAGGTATGGGTAAGGGTGAGCTTATCCTTGTAGGTGCTCGTCCCGGTATGGGTAAAACAAGTTTTGTGCTTAATATAGCATCAAACGTTGCAAAGCAGTCAGGCAAAACAGTTTGCATATTCTCGCTTGAAATGTCAAACGAAGAACTTGTTTCAAGAATGTTGTCGGGCGAAGGTATGGTAGACAGCTATAACATCCGTTCGGGTAAGCTTTCAGCTGACGAATGGAAAAACCTGGCTCAAGCTTCGTCAAGACTTGCAGAATGTAATATTCTTATTGACGATACAACAGGCGTTACAACTACCGGTATGCGCGCAAAGTTGCGCCGCGTTAAGAACTTAGGCCTTGTCGTTATCGACTATCTCCAGCTTATGCAGAGTGACAGAAGAAACGACAACAGAGTTCAGGAAGTTGCAGAAATTTCAAGAAACTTGAAAATTCTTGCAAAAGAACTCCGCGTTCCCGTTATCTGCTGCGCACAGCTGTCCCGTGGACCTGAAAGCAGAACAGACAAACGACCTATGCTGAGTGACCTTCGTGACTCAGGTGCAATCGAACAGGACGCAGACGTAGTAATGTTCCTTTACAGAGACGAATACTACAATACAGACAAGACAGCGCAGAGCGCTGCTGAAGTAATCGTCGCAAAGAACAGACACGGTGCTGTAAGAAACGTTGATATCGGTTGGTTGCCACAGTATACTAAGTTTATTACACTCGACAAAACTCAGCTTACTGAGCAGTAATTTAAGATAATTTTTTACAAGGAGAAGAAAATGACAGCTTTTGACGGCATTTTAGAAAAAATTAAATATGCTGTTAACTCC
Organism: Eubacteriales bacterium; assembly: GCA_045649165.1. GTDB lineage: Bacteria > Bacillota > Clostridia > Oscillospirales > CAG-272 > RGIG1995. The sequence goes on from JAZRPI010000196.1 coordinate 1,369, forward strand.
TTTTCTATGCTTGAAGAAAACGACAGCGTTTTAGTCGGTTTTTCGGGCGGAAAAGATTCAGTACTGTTGCTCTATTCTCTTTGTAAACTTGCTGAACAATATAATATAAGCGTTACGGCGTTCCACGTTAACCACAATATACGCGGAGATGAAGCTATCTTAGACCGTAACTTCTGTAAAAACTTTTGCGAAAAAAATAATATAAAATTTGCTGAAAGTAACGTTTTTGCAGTAGAATATGCAGAACAAAACAAGATAGGACTTGAAGAAAGCGCAAGAATTTTGCGCTACAAAGCCTTTGAAGAATATGCAAACCAAAACAAGATAACAAAAATTGCAACGGCGCATACATCTTCAGACAATCTTGAAACCGTTTTGTTTAACCTGTCTCGCGGTTCGGGCGCTGACGGCATAAAAGGCATCCCCCCTGTCAGAAGCAATA
>JAZRPI010000197.1:0-4891 GCA_045649165.1 Eubacteriales bacterium
GCGTTTCAGTACTTGCCATACCAATCGTAATATCATATTTTTTCAAATACGTCATACAAGAAGCCAAATCGTTTGTCTTGCCGAGAATAAATGAAGTTATATTATTATCCTTTGAAACAGGACATTCAAATATCTTATTTAGTGACGGCTTGCGGAAGTCGCAGTCTAAAAGCACAACCTTCTTATTTCTCTCTGCAAGTAGTATCGCAAGGTTTGCGGCAACGGTGGATTTACCTTCATTTTCACCCGCGCTTGTTACAAGAACAACCTTTTGGTTTCTTCTTCTCATATGATATTCCAAAGTAGAACAAAGGTTCAGATTGTCTTCCATAAAAGACCTTGTAATCAAAGGATTTGTAACCAAAGGCGCGTTATTCTTTCTTGAAAGCTTTGAACGAAGCGTCTTGTTCTTTTCTTCGTGGCGGATAGTACGCAGTAATCTTGCATCAATCTTACGCTTTGCGGCATTAGGTGTCTGCACGGTATCGCGCATAATAAATATCACACCAACAAGAGCGTACCCCAAAACAGCAGCTATACAAATAAGCAACGGGCGTTTTGACGTTAAATCCATCGGGTTTGACGGGATTGTTGGCACTACCGGTGATTTTATAACTTCAAGCTGAGCGTTTGCAAAAACGTAGTCTGAAATAGTACTGTAATTTTCAACAATTAAATTCATTCCTTTGAATGACATCACAGGTGTAGGTGACGTAACCGTAACTATAAGCAGATTAGTTTCAGGAATAGTCGTAGTGCTTATTGCACCCGTAAAAGTTTCGTCGCCCATTTCTGCCTGAATCTTTTCTCTGAGTACGTTGCTCTGAAATACTTCCACGAAAACTGACGCCATACTCTGCGTTGTCGTAAGAGAGTTATAAGCATTCGTACCGTCCTTTGCGCTTACCATAAATGTCGCTGACGACGTATATCTCGGCTCGTACGTCATTTTCATTACAGCATTATAACTCAAAAGAACGCTTATACAGAGTAAAATAACTACCCACGTGTTCTTCAGCAAGGCAATACAAAGCGAACGAAAGTTTATCTCATCTAATCTGATTGTTCTTTCTTCCATTTAGTCCTGCCTTTCTTTTACAACAACGGTAATTGCCGTCTGACCAACGTTCTTCCCGTCGTCATAACTGTAAACAAGCTGATAATCTCCGGCTGCATTCGTATCAAGATTGCCCTTGATTTCAATTTTCTCTTTATCAAGCTCGTTGTTCTGCTTGTCGGTTGCAGATGCAATCCATTTATATGGGTCAAATTCTTCGCCCTGTTCTATATAAACGATATACTGGTGAAGCTTGATTGATGCCGTATTGTCTTTGGACTGATAAGTAACCCAAATTGTAATCTGAGAAGTATCCCCGAAAGAATTTGAAACTTCAAGTACAACGGGGTATACGCCCAATGCATAGTTATTTACCATATTTGAAATAACTCTTACTTTGTCCGAAATATCACCTTCAAGGCAGTCTTCAACCTTGATGTTATCAAGCAAATCAAAAGAATTACCTACGTAATATACAGGCGGCTGAGAAAGTAAAAACATCGGACTCTTGTAGTCATTATATTTTACTTTTCTTGTAATTGAAGCAGAATTGTTATGAGAATCAAATACAACGTATTTCACGTTTACACTTCCGTCGTCAAGGAAGTGCGACTTTGATGCAATTACAATATCCTTTGTCAAATCTCCGTCTGTTTCATCAAATACGCTAAGACCCTGTAAAAGAGCATCTTCACTGTCGGTTACGCTCAGTTCAAGCAGTTCTGTTTCATTTTTTATTGTAGGTTTATCGGTATTTACGTTGCTTTGATATTTCATATTTGCATAGAAGTAAAACACTAATGCGCAAACAAAAATAACAACAGCAAATCTTCTTAACAATCGCATATTATACCTCGTCTATAAAAGGTCAGCATTATTGAAAATTGCATCAGGGTTATCCCACAAAAGCATTTTCGCATACTGTTTTGAATAATAAAGTGACAAAAACGAATAAACATCCAAAAGATTGTTGTTTCTGTTGACCGTTCCGTGAGCATCACTTGCTACACAGCATACGTAGTCATTTTTCAGCAATATCTGCGCCGTTTTTTGTATGGTCTTTCCATAACGTCCGACAATACTTGCGCCCGTCAGCTGAATATGACAGCCGTTTTCAAGCCAGTCTTCAACTATGTATGGTTGCTTTATTACTGCATCATATCTTTCGGGGTGAGCTATCAGCGGAATATATCCGTATTCTCTTATCTCCTGCAGCTTGTCTTTAAAATAAGAACTGTCAGCATTTACAGGAAACTCCGTAAGAAGATATCGGCTGTTATTAAGAGTCATAATCTTCTTTTGTCTGAGAATATCTTTTATATTATTTGTAACGTGGAACTCGCACCCGAGAGCTATTTTCAAAGGCAAGTGAGCTGATTTTTCTTTCAGCTCTTCAAAAACGTTCAACAATTCTTTCGTATAAAAATTGTCAGCCATCAAAGGACGGTTACAATGCGGAGTAAGAATTATAGAATGAACGTCACTCGCCGTTGCATTTGAAAGCATTTCCAAAGCATCTTGCATATTCCTTGCGCCGTCGTCAACTTGCGGCAAGATATGAGTATGCAAATCACAGATTTTCATAACAAATCTCCGAATTTATCATTTATCAGTTTTCTTGTTTTCTCCATAGCCATAGCCGTAGTTTCCGTATCTGCCGTAGCCATAGCCCTTTCCATAGCCATAACCGTAGCCGTATCCGTAACCGTATCCATAGCCTGTTATACCTGTCTTTACGCCGTTGAGAACACAGCCGATTATTTTTGCATCATAGTTGTTCAAATCTTCAAAACAGTTCATAATATGGGAAATTTTTATACTGTCCTGCTCGATTATATACAAAACGGCTTGTGCAAATTCAGCAGTAAGCCCTAAATAGTCAAGCTGACTGCAAGGCGGAGCGTCAATAATTATATAATCAACCGTATTTTTTGCACGCTCTATCAATTCATTTAAAAGAGAAGATAATTTTGAAAAATCCTTCTTGCCAAAGCTTCTGCCGCATCTTAGTGTACATACGCCAGCTTCGTCCACGTATTTCATAAGCTGTTCTAAGCTGTATTCACCGTCAAAATACTTTTCAAAAACAGACGTATTTCCGTTTGTTTTCTGAAAATTGCCGTCAATAAGCAAGATTTTTTTGCCCTGTTCAGCCAAAGCCTGAGTAACATTCTGAGCTACCGTACTCTTGCCTTCCCCTTCTTTTGAAGAAGTTATAAGAAGTACCTTTCTTTCTTCCATAAGCCTTGCTGTATTCATAGCAATTCCGCGAATACTTTCTTTAAAGGCTGTACCTAATTTCTTGTTTGTCAAAGAAAGAGTAATATTTTTCGTTTTGCTGCTCTTTTTCGCCTTTATAAAGGGAACAATGCCTACACACTGAGAAGAAAGCTTTTCTTCGATATCTTTTTCTGTACGCAGAGTGTTTCTTGTAAACGCGTGAAGAAAAATTATACCAAGCCCTAAAACCATTCCAATCAAAGCGCCCTTTACCGAAGTTGTTACGTATTCCGTTCTGTTGTATGGAAGTCCGGGAAATTCAGGATAAGCTATCATATTAAGCTGCGTCTTACCTATTACGTAAGATGCCACAGACGGATAATTTTTTATCAAGGATTGCAGTATGTCGTATGCAGACTGTGGGTCACTGCTTTCAACAGAAAGTGTAAAAAGGTTTGAATCTTCTATAACCTTAGCTTTTGGAGTACCGTTAAGATAGCTTACGCCAAGGTCAGTTTTTACTCTTTCTATAAGCAAGTCGCTGTCAAGGAGATATGGGAAAGTCAGCGCCATTTGCGATGCCGTTCTGTTGTCATAGAAGAAAGTGTAACCGTCCTGATTGGTATACGTTTCAACAGTAAAGGTCGCTTCCGCTTTATACATAGGCTTATATGACTTTATGCCGTACACAAGAAAGCCCGCGGCAAAAATAGCGGCAAAAACAACTGTCAGCCACCAAAACTTCATAAAACTGCGCAACGTATCGCGAAGTAATACGCCTAAATCTATTTCTTTGTCTTCATCGTAAGCTTTTTTTACATCTTCAGCCATTTTTGTGTTTTCCTTTTATTCATCCAACATCTGTTTAGAACGAAGTCTGTCTAAAAATTCTACAACGTCCGTCTTAGCTTCATCGTATGATATTTCATACCTGTCGGTAATTTCTTTTACTATTGTTTCTACGTCAGTTTCTTCTGTAAGACAATCCCAGATAACCCTGCTGACGTCGTTGAGAAGAATCATTCCGTTGAAATTGAGTGCGGCTTCCCCTACGGGAATTGCCATAATGTCATTCATAACCTGTCTTACAACGTATCTACCGCGAAGTTTCATAAATTTTTCTCCATATTACACTTCTTTGTCGTAGGTCAAAACCATAACCACCTTACAGCTTCCGCTTGTGTAGTGAGAAGGCTGTATTGTTATTTTACCGTTTTTAGAAAGACGCGTTACGCGTACGGTAAACGCTATGCCGCCGACGTAAATATCTTCGTTTTCCATATAGTACTTATAAAAAACGCGTACAGTCGGTATTGTCTTGTCAGTAAGGTTTTGAATAGTAATCGTATTGTCGCCGTTGTCCTTTACAGAAACCTTGTCTTTTGACATTTCCATATTTGCTTTTCTTACAACCATAGCCTTGCTTGACATAGGTTTGGCGTTTGGCAATATCTTGCCCGTCTTTTCCTGTACGACAACGCTTTCGCCCTTGGGGAGCGCCGTTATATCAAAAGTCAATGTTTCTTTTTCAAACTCAACGACAATGCTCAAATATTCTATTGAATAGTCACTCTCATTTTTTACGAGCATCATCGCAACGTCAGATACGTTTGA